>NZ_JOPF01000033.1:0-25123 GCF_002153595.1 Gluconobacter sp. DsW_056 | reverse complement strand
CGAGATCAGCCTGCTAGAAAACGTGGTCAGGCTACCAGGTGTTAAGCGCTGTATCTCACCTCATGAACGCTCCTGGCCAGGGGCGTTCATGAGGTCATCATAACAGGCTGGAAACACATAAGGTGTTTAGTCCCTTGAATGAGGGGCAGTCCGCAGGAAGAGCAGAATTTCTTCAAGCACCTGCCATCGGTTCCTCTCCATAACCACCATATGCGTTCCTTCCCCAATCTCTACCCAGCGACGATACGATGCGTTGAAAAAACGTAAAAACAGATCCCCCATCTGTTGAGTAGTTACGTCTAAATCCCACTCTGCATGAAGCAGAAGAACCGGGACCGTGATCTTTTCGGGACTGTAAAACGCCTTCCCTGCGGACCAGTAGTCACGCACATCCTGAATGACACCCGCAGGCGCCCGGATCACTCCACCCTGCTCTGCGGGATCGCTCGCAAGAATAACTGCGGCCCACTGTTCAAACCACCCTGCTGGCAGAATCTGTTCGCGTTTCTGCTCAGGTGCGCCTTCAAGCCAGCGCTGGCGAAATGCCTGAACATTAAAGCGGCGATAAGCAGGCACGGGACCACCCGGATCCAGACGAGAAACCCCGTCATTGATCCATTGCGGTGCAATCAGCGTTAATTTCTCCACCTTGTCATTGTGAGCAGCCGTATATGCGCCGGTAACCGTGCCACCCCAGGACATTCCGATCAGGCAAAGACGTGGGATGGCAAGCGTTACGAGAAGATAGTCAACAGCAGTACTCAGATCGCGTACTGCTGTTTCGGTCCTGACCTGAGGCAGCGCAGCTTCAGGTGCACCTCCCATTCCATCAGGACGCGTTGATCCTCCGAAACCCCTTACGTTAAGCGCATAAACATCGAACCCTTCCTGAGCGAGGAGGTCCATGAATGCCCCCTCCCCGACAGGCACATCGAAAAGACTTTCTGCCGGCAACGTCGCGCCATGCATCAGCAAGATAGTGCGCTGTGAACCAAATATCTGGATGTCTGCACGTCGTTTATGGCGCAGATGAAGCGTGATATCGGCCGTATCACTCGGGATGAACAGGTTTTCCATAAGCAGATTTGTCATCTGGCGTCTCCTACATTTGGTTGCGCAAATTCCCATGCAAAACCTTCTGGACGACGCCTGACATATCCGGCACCCGTTTCCGCGAAATGACTGGTAAAGCAGAGACTCCCGCTTTCCGCCGCTTCTCCAAGAAACCACTGCCGCGAGCGCTCGGCAGGCTGAACGAATTCGCAGTAAACGGACCGCAGATCCGGACGATAAACCTGCAGAGGATGGTGCATGACATCTCCTGTAAACCACGCGTCTTCACCATCCGACCGCAGCCGGATCGAGGCATGATCGATGCTGTGCCCAGGGGTCGGATGAAAAGAGAAACCTGCAAGAAGATCTTGACCGTCGATGATAATCGCCTCTCCCAGCCCGGCTTCGATAACGGGGAGCATGCTGTCTGTATAGACACGTGGGAGTGGGCGATGGTCCGGGCGCCCTAAGATCTCTGGAGGTAGGTCTGGAGCAGGGTCAATACCGTCATTGCTGGCGCCGTATCGGGCCTCAATCACTGAGAAAACATGACGGGCTTTCGGAAAGGTCGGCACCCATTTTCCGTTGTGCAAACGCGTATTCCATCCAACATGATCGGCATGAATATGCGTATGCAGAACGGTATCAACCTGCTCCGGTTGTACGCCTGCGGCTGCAAGATGTTCGAGAAACGACGTATGCAGATGATCCAGTGCCGGTGCGGCAGGTAACGGCTTGTCGTTTCCTGTGGCGGTATCAACCAGGATATTGAGACCAGAAACCTGAACAAGCCACGCATGAGTTCCCTGCGCGAGCCCACCGGTCACGGGGTTAAATGATCCTGGCGTCAAATACGGACCGAATATTGCAAGTGCCTCAGCGTCGATATCCGGATACAGTTTGTGAGGGCGCGCGTTATCCCAATGAAGTTCGGGAATACGCGTGACACGGGCGTCACCCACTTGAAAAGCTGCTGCCATGATTGACTCAATACGATTGTTTTACGTCGCATCAGACGTTAGGGTGCGCGCAAACATCATACAAATCGATTTGAAATATGAAACCCATTGATCATTTCAATCTTCGTTCCTTCGATCTCAATCTTCTGATTGCTTTCGACGCCCTCGTTTCAGAACGCAGCGTCACAAAGGCGGCACGACGCCTTCGCATTCAACAACCCGCAATGAGCCATGCACTCGCCACCCTCCGAATGTTACTGGACGATGATGTGCTCGTCAGAACCGGTGCTGTCATGCAACCGACCGCCAAAGCGTCAACCATGGCGTCACATGTTGCGGAGTTGTTAAGGCAGGCTCAGCACATCCTGATGTCTGAGGAACAATTTGATCCTGCGACGGAACAGCGCATCTTTCGTTTCGGCTTTTCGTCCGAACTTGAAGTCTTTCTGATGCCTAAACTGACGGCCTATTTGCAACGGCATGCACCTGGAATACGACTGCTGTCACGTGGATCTCCTCGGAGTGAGGTCTATACATTACTGGATACGGGGGCGCTGGATATCGCAGTTGGGTGTTTTGATTTCGGTTTGGAACGCCATTGTGGGGTATCGTTGTATGAGCAGTCTCTCGTCTGCTGCTTCAACCCGAAGCTGATCGATCCGGATGCTCCAATCACGGTTGAGCGTTATCTTGCATTGCCCCATGTTCTCATGACGCTGAAAGATGACATCCAGGGATGCCTGTCAGACGCACTGATGCAGATTGGTCAGGAACTCAACGTGGTCCTCGCTGCATCAGATTTTCTGACGGCACTTGCTGCCGCAGCAGCCGCCCCCGTTCTGGCTACGCTTCCCAGCCGGATCGCTCAGCAACATGCCGCGCATTTCGGTTTAACGATCCGTCCCGTTCCACTGAACTTGCGTATCCCGGCAGTATCGATGATCTGGTCAGCCCGGAGTGATCGTGATCCTGCCGCAGTATGGCTGCGCGATGCTGTCGCATCAGTATTGGGTAGTCATGTAAAGTGAGATTTTTAATGGGCGCTCAAAATAGCTATGACAGATAAATCTCTCCAGAAAGAGATAGGCTGTCATAGCTTCCCCAAAGCACGAGGAGTCATGACGACTTACATCAGCAGAAATTCTGATTATAGAAAAAAATGCGCAGTCATCTTTGTATGAACGTCAAATTTTTACCAATTTGATTGCGCGCTCAGGACATGCTTTCACACACAAACCACAAGCACGGCATTGATCAGCATGCGGGGTATAGGCGACCATCCCTCCGTGGACATAGCTCTTGATTTTGCCCACAAATGAAAGATCGCGATAATCGGACGGATCGATCTTGCGCACTTCAAACACGTCGTAAGGACATACGGCGACGCAGGCGTCTTTTCCCTCACAGCGATTAAAGTCTACGACCGGCATGACCCGTCCTGTTTGGCCGTCTTTCAGACATTTAGGTGTGATCATCGCTTTATTCCCTGACCCGCTCATTTCGCGCCTTGTTGTAAATGCCGACTTTGCCGCAGCTCCTGCGCGAACATCTCGAGCGTCGTTGTGGGCTTGCCCAGTTCCTGCCAGATTTTTTCGGCATAGAACGGATCTTCGTGATCCCCGAAATACGCAAACAAATGCGCGACGAACTTCATTTTCGGATTAAAAAGACCGATCATCCGCATGATCCAAAGTGGAGCCACGCGAATTTTAAGTGTCGGATCATAATTTCGGACAAACCGCTCCAGCGCCTGCCTGACGGAGATCGCTTCCGGCCCCTGTACGGGGCAATGTACAGGCATTGCCTCAGGATTCTGAAACGCCTCAATCACCCAGCGCGCATAATCGGCGGAGCTGATCCACCAGATTTTGATGTGTGTATTCCCGATCCACTGGAGCGCTCGACCGCTGATCATATTTGGGAGCAGGTCCATGAAATGGGTCGGCGCGAAAAACGTATGACGAATACCGGAATCCGCGATGATTTTGTGCCCTTCCATCCGAATAATATTGGGCACGATGTTATGTCTGATAGTGTTGAGCGCGGGAGGATAGGCGCCCAGAGCACCGATTTTAGCAATATAATTAATATTCAACCCTTTGATGGCGCTCATCAAGTTCCGCACACCCTCCCTCTCTTCGTAGAAGGGAAGCGTCAAATCCGCCGTGTCGGTCGCAAGGTTGAGATAGAGCGCATCCACCCCGTCGAGCGCCTTGTGCAACCCCGCAATGTCCCGCAGATCTGCCTGGGCGATTTCGACATTAGGCGGCAGTATCCTCCGAGCTTTGTCTGGCGAACGAACGATTGCCCTCACCTGAAAATGTTTTGCCAGTTCCGCTGCAACTGGCGCGCCAAGCCGCCCCGTTGCACCGATGACGCCTATAGTCCTGATCGGTTCCATCATATTTTCTGATCCATTGATATAATGATCATCTTGAGTTTTTTCGGGTCGTAATGCCGGTCTATGACGGCGTTCTGGAGGCCGAGCCCGCGCAACAGAAACCGGATAGTGTTCTCGACCAGCTTGTCTCGTGTGATGCCGTATTCAACGACCGTGATGTCGGGCAGGCTGATGAGATGCAAAGTATTCGCTAGATGATGGACGAACCATATCTCTGCATGACCGATATGAATGCCAGATTCGACGTCTCCCGCGTCTTGAGCCGCCCTGAATGATTGCGAAAAAACGCTGACCCACGGCTTTACATGCTGGTCGAGGAACGCCTTTGCGAACTGGCCATCGCCAAGCAGGCTGGCCGTCACAAGGCGTTTGGTGTCTTCGTGAGACTGCGCATCGCCAATACCGGGAAACACTGCGTGCACGAGTATGGCGACACCCATGACCAGTGTTTCAGTTGAAGGCGTCACCTCGGCGAGAATACGGCTGCCAACTGCATTCGCTTCAACGCAGTGAGTTTCAAGCGCCGCATAAAGCACGTCCTTGCTGGTAAAGTGCCGATAAAGCAAAGCTTCGGAAACACCAGCGGCTCTGGCGATTTCCTTGGTCGTCGCACCGTCCCGACCGAGCCGGGCGAAAATGGGAGCTGCAGCGGACAGGATGGCCTGCTTGCGGTCAGTCGCGGACAATCTGGAACGGCGTGAGGTCGGCATGGGTTCTCCTTACGGAAGTAAGGTAAGTGAACGCTCACTTATATTCAAGCGCTTATTCCATTTTTCCGTATAAGATCAGGCTCGGGCGGGCATCGACGGCTTGAGAGTCTGTTTGGAAAATCGGTCTGATGTGATTCAAGCCTTGGATGTCGACGTCAGAACAGAGGGGCCGAGTGGCCAGGATCAGTTAGAAAAAGAAACACTATCCGTTTGAAATGCCAGGACTTGATCGTATTCTGGCAACAGAAGCCTCTGCCATGGCCGGACTTGCACCAATGGCTCATGACAATGGCGTGATGCATAGAAAACGTGTCATTTCAAGGGGAGGAAGATTTCTCCGTCAGCCCCTGTTTCAGGCAGGATTGGCAACTGCGTGCCATAAACCCTTCTGAAAGATGTTTCCAAACCCATGAAACAATCGGGTAAACCACACAAACTGGTGATCGTCGCTATCGTACGGCGTCTCATTGCAATCACCAATACAGTCCTCAAAACAAGGCTGCCATGACGTATTAGATCCGCCGCTCCAACATAGTTTCTAACATCTGAAATTTCCTCGCGAGATTATGAAAAATGACCAGATCGGTTCCGTTTATCTCCCGCATTCTGATCTTTCCGATTAAATCATTGGATCCGGTGGAAGTCACAAATGCGCGGGTTCTTACTAGCGGGGCCTTGGCAGACGACCGGTGCTGGGCTCTATTTGACGCACAGGGGCGTGTGGTTAACGGCAAGAACCACGCAGAGATTCATCGCATCCGCGCTGGTTTCGATCTTGATAAACGGACCGTAAGCCTACGAGATGACTCTGGTCGAGGTCTGCCTACTGTTCTGTTCAATCTTGATGGCACTGCAAGACCAATAGAGGCATGGCTAAGTCGGTTTTTCGGTTTTCCAGTCCACCTTCGGGCGGATACCACTACGGGACATCCTGATGATACGGATTCGCCTGGTCCGACTATCATCAGCGTTGCGACGCTAGAGACGATTGGAATATGGTTCGGGTTGCCAGTCGAGCAAGTTCGGGCCCGCTTTCGGACCAATATCGAGATCGGGGGCGTCCCGGCTTTTTGGGAAGATGCACTGTTCGGAGGACTTGGAGACGAAGTCGAGTTTCACCTTGGTGGCACAGAGTGGTTGGGAATAAACCCCTGTCAGCGTTGTGTCGTGCCGTCTCGCGATCCGCTAACTGGTCAGAGAGACAATGCTTTTGCCCGCCGCTTCGCAGAGTACAGGCGCCGGACGCAGCCGGCATGGTCTAATCCCGCGCGCTTTAATCATTTTTTTCGTGTAGCGATCAATACTCGGTCTGCACGCACCGGCGTTAACACAAGGATCGCACTGAACGATATCGTTACAACGTATAACAATGCAGCGGCATGCACGGCGTTGGAAGAAAACAAACGCCCCGCAGGATTCTGAGCGGGCACCATGTATATCATTCACGTGCGAGCCGAAACGCCAGATATCCGTTCGTTCAGACGACGCCCGCTGGTAGGTGAACGGCTTCCCTTCCGTTTTATAGCCGATCATCATATGCGTATTTGCGGCCCAGTTGCTATGGTCGCCGCGGCGCTTGTATTGTGTGATGAACTCGGGACTTCCCCTGAACGGATCGCCTGTGAATCGTTCGGCGGCGTTCTGTCGCACGGAGATAACCTGCCGGACACCAAGGAATATCCGATCAGCTTCTCGCTATCGGGCACAACCTACACTGCAAAGTCAAGCTCATAAAAGGCACCATCACAACCGGTTGCGAAGTCGGTCTATCGGCGGCAGACAAGAAGGCGGGCTACATCCTGGCGTGTCAGGCGAAACCTCGTGGGCCACTGCTCATGGTACGATAGTGTCCACTTAGCAGATGATCGCCAGATATGCGGTTCCAACTGGATTTCCTGGCGCCCGTGGTGTTCACCGAACCGACAAACCGGAGGGCTCTAAAAACCCTCCGGTTTTTCCAGGAGAATAAGGTCCCCATTCAGCCAAAATTGGTTCGTACCTCTTTAATTGCGTCCCTTGACGGAAGTTTTAAAGTTGATTGGCTATACGTCGATAGGAGTGTGCCAGACTAACATTCATCTCCGCGACGCTCTCAGAAAATGCCGTCGCATCCTGAGTGACCTGCGTAATCGTCAATAGATCTGTATTCGAATGAATTGTTGTCGTGGACGGAATATAAAACTGCTCCGGCAAGACGCAGTCTTCGACAACGGAGTTATGCCTTACCACGCAACCCCGTTCGACCGTGCAGTTGAAGATCACGGAATTGAAGCCTATGAATACCTCGTCTCCAACAGCGCAGGGACCGTGAATGATCGAGCGATGTGCAATGGACGTGCGCGACCCGATCGTCACGGCCGCGCCATCTTTTGAGTGGATGACCACACCGTCTTGAATGTTCGACCCACTCCCGATCCGGATGGGCTCGACATGGCCGTCTTCATCGGCTTCATCGGCGCGAATAACGGCATAGGGACCGATGAAGACATCGTCCTCGACAATCACATGACCGCACAGGATCGCGGTCGGGTCGATAAAGGCGCTTTCAGAAACTACGGGGAAATCACCACGTGGATTTGGTCTCAGCATAGCCACATTTCGTCTCCTTAAAGATCGGTCAGAATTTTGCCAGGTAGGTCATTCGACATGGTTTCGCCCGGCTGATAATGCATGACAGAGCGAATGGCCTCTCCCCGATGCAGAAGATCAAATGCCGTATTGATCCGGTCATGAGTCATGTTGTGGGTGATGTAAGGGTCAACGCTAAACTTCCCCGCCAGCCATTCATCGACCATACCGGGTAACTGCGAACGCCCTTTTACACCCCCAAAGGCCGTGCCCCGCCAGACCCGTCCCGTGATCAGCTGGAAAGGCCGCGTCGAGATCTCCTCGCCAGCCCCAGCGACACCGATGACTGTGCATTCACCCCAGCCTTTATGGCAACACTCAAGGGCCGCTCGCATGACATCGACCCGACCGATCGCCTCAAAGGAATAATCCACGCCGCCACCCGTCATCTCCACGATAACTTTCTGGATTGGATCGGTATGATCGGTCGGATTGACGAGATCGGTCGCCCCCAGATTTCGGGCCAGCAGGAACTTCGCCGGATTGGTGTCGATGCCGATGATCCTTGCAGCACCGGCCATGACAGCCCCCTGAATGACGGCCATGCCGATCGCACCGAGACCAAAGACGGCCACAGTCGATCCCGCTTCCACTTTCGCGGCGTTCCGCACGGCTCCCATACCTGTCGGGACGGCGCACCCCATGACGCTGGCTTTCGCAAGCGGCGCCTCTTTGGTGATCTTCGCCACGGCAATTTCGGGCAGCACGGTATATTCGCTGAACGTGCTGGTGCCCATGTAATGAAAGATCTGGCGGCCCTTGTATGAAAAACGGCTGGTGCCGTCTGGCATCAGACCGAGCGCCTGTGTCTCGCGGATAGTCGAGCAGAGATTGGTTTTGCCCGAACGGATCATCGGGCAGTTCGGGTCTTCGGGAATATAGAGCGGAATGACATGATCACCCGGAGCAACAGAGGTAACACCTTTACCCACATCCTCGACGATCCCGACCCCCTCGTGACCGAGAATACATGGAAAACGTCCTTCCGGATCATGCCCCGACAGGGTAAACATATCCGTATGACACAGGCTCGTGGTCACGATACGGACCAGAACCTCGCCGTCTTTCGGGCCTTCGAGATCAACCAGATCGATCTCAAGCGGCATGTTAGGTTCCCACGCAATTGCAGCTCGGGTTTTCATGAAAATATTCCTCAATAATAGCGTGTGGGAATTCGTTCAGGCCGACTCAAGACTTTCCGACTGGCGACGCCAAAGCGGAAAGGGATCAGGGAGGCGTGCATAGCGTGACGGCTCAAAAGCGGTGTCTCCGAGATCTGGAACAAGACAGGCATCAAGTTCCTGCCGAAGACCGGATTCATCCATATCTCCATTGCCGATAAAGACGATTTCCTGACGACGGTCGCCGAAGACCGGATCCCAGTTTCCCAATACGAAGTCGCGCCACTGATCAGTATCCGGCCACTGATTTTTCGGAATCGCAGCCCACCACAGCCCCATCGCCTCGCTTCGCACCAGGGCTCCAGCCTGACTCATTTCACCTACCCAGTCCGGGCGCGTAGCTAACCAGAAATGGCCCTTGGCGCGTACGACGCCAGACCAGTTCCGATCAAGGAAGGCCTGGAATTTCGCTGGTTCGAACGGACGGCGCGCACGATAGACAAAATTACGGATGCCATATTCGTCTGTTTCAGGAACATGGCTGGAAAAGCCGTAAAGTTCCTTGAACCACAACGGATGCTGATGTGCCTTGTCGTAATCGAAACGGCCTGTATTCAGGATCTGCTCAACAGGAACAGACCCCATGTCGGTCTCGATGATATCAGCGTCCGAATTCAACGCACGAATGATCTGCCTCGCCGCATCAACCTGATCCGATGTAGCGGTGGAGACTTTGTTGATCACCACGACATCCGCAAACTCGATCTGCTGGACGAGCAGATCGACCAGGGCACGCTCGTCGTCCTCCCCGGCCGTTTCACCCCGATCCTTCAGGAAATCGCTGGAAGAATAATCGCGCAGGAGATTGACCGCATCAACGACCGTCACCATCGTATCCAGCCGTGCGATATCGCTCAGGCTGACGCCACTCTCGTCACGAAACTCAAACGTTGCGGCTACGGGCAGCGGTTCCGCAATGCCTGTAGATTCAATGAGCAGATAATCGAATTTCCGCTCCTCTGCGAGCCTCCGTACTTCCTGCAACAAATCGTCGCGGAGCGTGCAGCAAATGCAGCCATTGGTCATTTCAACCAACTTTTCATCGGTACGCGACAGATTGCTGCCGCCCTCGCGCACCAGAGCGGCGTCAATGTTGACCTCGCTCATATCATTCACGATGACCGCGACCTTATAGCCCTGGCGGTTATTCAGTACGTGATTGAGCAAGGTCGTCTTTCCCGCGCCAAGAAAGCCGGACAGCACGGTAACGGGAAGTTGGTCATCCATGGGGATTTTTCCTCTAAAGCTTTGTCGGGTTTGGGGCGTCGCCATAGACGGCGTGCGGATCGAATATTTTGTGCGTTTCGCAAAAGAGGAGTGCTGCCGATGATGACGGAAGGCCTTCCTCAGCAGTGAGATCAACACGCCGATAAAAACAGCTTCGATAACCCACATGGCAGTTCGCTCCTGTGCCCGCAGTGTGAACGCGCAGCCAGATCGCGTCCTGATCGTCGTCGATCCGCATTTCGAGGACATGCTGGACCAGCCCGCTCGTGGCGCCCTTTCGCCAGAGACACTGACGGCTCCGGCTCCAGTAATGCGCCTCACGGGTTGCGATAGTGCGTGCGAGCGCCTCTGCGTTCATGACGCCAACCATCATGACATCACCGCTTTCTGCGTCCGTTGTGACCACGGTCAGCAGTCCGCTGGCGTCGAAACGTGGGGCGAGATCGCTCCCCTCCTCGACCTGCTCAATTGAGACGCGCGACCCAAATGCCGTGGACACAGAAGATACAGTTGTGCCCATCACACGCCACCCATTCCCGCCATAGTGAAGAACTGGCGCCGCAGAGATTCCGACGTCTCGAACTCGCCCAGCAGGCGGCTGGTCACCATACTCACGCCTGGCTTATGTACTCCGCGTGTGGTCATGCACTGGTGAGCCGCGTCGATCACGACCGCGACGCCACGCGGTTGAAGCACGCCCTGGATTGTATCCGCGATCTGGGCCGTCAGTTTTTCCTGGATCTGTAGACGATGGGCGAAGACGTCCACGAGACGCGCCAGCTTGCTGATGCCAACTACCCGCTTGTCGGGCAGATACGCCACATGCGCCTTACCGATCAGCGGAATGATATGATGCTCGCAATGGGATTCCAGACGGATATCGCGTAGCACCACCATCTCGTTGTAGTTACCGCTCTCTTCGAAGGTCCGCTCCAGAAGAGCGACCGGGTCGTCATGATATCCCTCGAAAAACTCCTCATAGGCCCGCACCACGCGGTCAGGCGTACCGGCAAGCCCCTCGCGATCAGGATCATCACCGGTCCAGGCGAGCAGGGTTCGCACCGCCTCTTCCGCCTGAGCCCGGGTCGGCCGGGTTCTCACTTGCCGTGGAACGTCCATCAGTGTGTCCATTGAAGTTTATCTGCTATTGACTATGTTATGTTATAACGTAACCATAAAGACGTTCGCCACCTATCGTCAAGCTCGGGAACCATGCCCCCTCCCTCACAGCAACATTCTGTCTCGACGGATATGACTCCACCCGCGCGCGCGCCGAAGGAAAGTCTCGGCGCCATGCTATTCATTGAGAGCTGGCCCGCGCCAACAATCGACCCACCGGAAAACAGTACTCTGGGCCGTCTTGCACCGCATGTGGTCGCCTGTGCCCACGCGACAGTCGTGATGGATCTGCAGCGACCGGATGTCGATATGGTCGTGTGGGGGCGCCGGATTCCGGCAACATGGGAAGGAACTTTCACAAACTGCTCACAAGTCCCATCTGCTCTCACTCTCGCCGGCACACCTTCGGAAATCGCAGATTCCCTTGCAAACCCGGCTTTACATCAGGACTGGTCTCCCCTCATCCTGACTGATGTCAGGGACTTGTCCGCACTGTTCGGTGCGCTGACAGGAGGCGTCCGGCAGCACATCCAGCTAATAACGCCATCCCGTGGGGAGACTGCGTTCGAGTTGCCCCCCGATGCACTTCGGCTGATCTGCGCCTATGGAAGCGCCGGACCAGAGTGGTGCGGCAGTCAAAATCCAAAGAGTGGTATTGTCAGTACCCTGACACCGTTCGCAGTAGCGTTCATTAAAGGGGCGGCTGAAGGCAAACCCGGATGCCTTCATCGTCTCCCGGCAAATATCGCAAACGGTGCAAGGCCTGGGCCGGTCCTCGTGATGGATACAATTTCCCGATGATAGAGCGTGTCATGCCGCCGTCTCGCGACGCACGTCAAGGTTGCGATGCCTTCAAAAGGCGGGCCACGGCTTTACGGAATGATGTGCTCGACGTGCTGACGAAGGCAGATGTGCCACTCTCGGCTTACGACATCCTTCGGTGTGTCAGTCATCCGGATTGCCGACGAATCGCCCCGACTATGATTTATCGAGCTCTCGGAAAGCTGATCGCCAGCGGATTGGTGGGGCGGCTCGAAAGCCGAAATGCCTTCGTGCGGATCCGGGCAAACGATCCCTCTCGCCTTGTCTACTGTATCTGCGACCAGTGTGGTGCCGCGCAAGCAGTGGAAAATACACTATCCTGTCAATTGATCGACGCTGCGGCCGAGACCCTTGGATTTCAGGTCCGGCATCGGGTCATCGAAGTCCAGGGCGTCTGCGCACGATGCAGCGTCTGCCCGTCTTTCTTGCCGACACAGCAATAGCACAAGCTCCCGACACGCGCGCCCAAATGAACCGCGGCCCCTCGCCGCTCTTCTCCGTTAAGGCTCTCTCATGTTATCGACCACCATCTCTTCCCGTCCTTCATCCCACCAACCAAAGGATATGCTTGCCTGTCGTGCGGACGGAATTATCAACGATCTCTCCTCCACAGCTGGTGACCAACTGGCTGATCCTGTCTTCCGTTCAGACACCGAGGCGCTTTCCCTGATCCGCCATGACACAGCGCATGTCCTTGCGCAGGCCGTCAGTGAACTGTTTCCCAATACCGCGCTCGCGACAGGACCCGCCACGGAGCAGGGATTTTTCTACGATTTCGCGGCTGAGCACGCTTTTACTGATGACGACCTCATCCGGATCGAATCCCGCATGCACGAGATCATTGATCGTGATGAAACAATCGTCAGGGAAGAATGGGATCGCGAGAGAGCGCTGTCCTGGTGCGGGGAGAATGGACAGCCCTACAAGGCCGAGATCATCATGTCCCTGCCTGCTGATGCCACCCTGAGCTTTTATCGACAAGGCAACTTCGTCGATCTCTGCCGAGGGCCACATCTCGTCAGCACAGGACAGATCGGACACGCCTTTCGACTTCTCGGTACGGCTGGTGCCTACTGGAAAGGTGATCGCAGCAATCCAATGCTGCAGAGGATTCACGGAACGGCCTGTCGTGATGCCAACGAACTCGCCGCTTGGGAGCAGCGTCAGGAAGCAGCAGCACGGCGTGATCATCGTCGTCTCGGGCGCGAGATGGATCTGTTCCATTTCCAGGCCGAATCTCCAGGCGCGGTGTTCTGGCATCCGAACGGCTGGACACTGTTCCAGACCCTGCTCGCTTATCTGCGCGAACGTCAGAAGGCCGAGAACTATGTGGAGATCAATACACCCGACATCATGGATCTGTCGCTCTGGCAGGCCTCCGGCCATTGGGAAAAATTCGGGGAGAACATGTTCACCACTGAAACCGAAGGGCGCATCTATGCCCTCAAACCCATGAACTGCCCTGGTGGCGTGCAGGTTTTCCGCCAAGGCCTGAAGAGCTATCGCGACCTGCCCCTGCGGATGGCCGAATTCGGCAAAGTCCATCGCTTTGAACCGTCAGGAGCGTTGCATGGCCTGATGCGCGTACGTGCATTCACGCAGGATGACGCACATATTTTCTGCACACCGGAACAGATGGAGGCCGAGACGCAGCGGATCTGCCATCTCGTGCTTTCGATCTATAAGGACTTCGGTTTCGAAAATGTCCGTATCAAATTTTCCGACCGGCCTGACAAACGTGTCGGATCGGACGAGATCTGGGATCGCTCGGAGGAAGCGTTACAGCGCGGGGTCGAAGCTTCAGGTCTCTCCTACACACGCAATCCAGGAGAAGGCGCTTTTTACGGTCCCAAGCTGGAGTTCGTACTGCGTGATGCAATCGGCCGGGACTGGCAGTGCGGTACCGTTCAGGTCGATCTCAATCTGCCTCAGCGTCTGGACGCGCATTATATTGGCGCGGATGGAGAAAAACATCCGCCCGTCATGCTGCACCGCGCCCTGTTCGGTTCGCTTGAACGTTTCATCGGCATTCTCCTTGAACACCATGCCGGCCACCTGCCTTTCTGGCTTGCACCCATTCAGGTCGTGGTGGCAACAATCACCGGCGCTGCGAACGATTACGCAGTCGATCTGATTAAAGCGCTCCGCCAACGTGGAGTCCGAGCAGAGCCCGATTTGCGCAATGAAAAAATCGCTTACAAAATCCGCGAACACAGCCTCGCGAAAATACCCATGTTGCTGATCGTCGGGAAGAAGGAAGCACAGGCAGGCACCGTGTCTATCCGGGAATATGGAAGCTCAGAAACACCAATGTTGGATATGGACTCCGCTATCAATTTAATCTCCAAAGCATCAGAGTCTCGTTTAGCGCAAGTATTTTAGCTTGTAGATACGATTTCTTTGGTTTCTAGACATCATCAGGATAAATTATTATACGAACAATATTTACAATAATTTCTGCATTTCTAACTTCTTCCCGACATCGATTGCGAAGGCCCAATAAATATACAGAAACGCTTGATTATTTCTACGCAACTTAAGTCCGGGATCGAATACGTTAGTCTCGTGCTTGACGAACATTGAGAGGTAAGGCTATTTGTTATGTTATAACGTAATGGTAGCCGTTGAAAATAAAATTTTCGACGCGAATTAACAAACTACAATTCATTAAACAAGTAACGGGAATTATTACAATGTAGAACTTTAAGAAGATTTATATTTACATATCTTTAAGGTTCTTCAGTTGGATTTATTTATGAGAAAAAAATCAATTTTGTTTGCGGTTGTTCCTGCGTTTATTGGATCCGCTCAGGCTGAAGAAGGCATGTGGACGTTTGATCATTTGCCTGTGCGTCAGATGAAGCAGCAATATGGGTTTGAACCCTCTGTCGAATGGATTAACCATGTCATTCAGTCTTCGGCACGCTTGGCGGAAGGCTGCTCTGCCTCGTTCGTATCAGGTGATGGTTTGGTGATGACAAATCATCATTGTGCCAATACGTGTCTCACGGATCTGTCTGACAAAAATCACGATTATTTCCATGATGGTTTCTCGGCTCGAGAGGTCTCAAAAGAGCCTCAGTGTCCGGGAATGGAACTGGATCGTCTGGATCAGGTGAAAGATGTAACGGGTCGTGTCGCAGAAATGACCGCAGGAAAACATGGCGCGGAATATGCCAAGGCTTTGCAGGTTGCCAATAGTGTCCTGACCAAGGAATGCGCGGTGGGTGATGCCTCACACTGGCGTTGCGATGTCGTGACACTCTATCATGGTGGACAGACGGCGCTTTATCGCTACCGCCGTTATCAGGATGTCCGTCTCGTGATGGCGCCCGATCAGGATATAGCATTCTTTGGTGGTGATCCCGATAACTTTACATTCCCGCGGTATGATATTGATCTATCGATGCTGCGGGTGTTTGAAGACGGCAAGCCGGTTCATACGCCGTTTTTTAAATTCGATCCAAAGGGCCCCAAGGCTGGTGATCTGGTCTTCACATCCGGAAACCCAGGACGCACACAACGCTCGCTTCCGGCCAGCGCATTGGCATTTCAACGAGATGTCAGTCTGCCAACCATTATTGCTGCTTATTCGACCCTTGAAGGAGCGCTGTGGCAGTATTCCAGAGAAAGCAAGGCCCACTTAATTGACGCACAAAATACGCTTTTCGGTGTTCAAAACGCACTGAAATCCCTGTCTGGCACAGCAAAGGCTTTGCGTGAACCTGGAGTAATAGAAAAGCGCAAGACGGAAGATCAAGCCCTTCAGGCGTGGATTGACGCAGACGCAGAACGTCGCAAGACTTATGGTGAGCCGTACAAAAAAGTAGAAGCCGCTCTTGCTGTGCAGCGTCAGTATTATGAGCATGATTTTGCCATAACACGCACAGTCCATGGTCTGCTGGGGGATGCTGTTATGCTGGTGTCAGCAGCGCATGAACGAAAGAAGCCAGATACAGAGCGTCGGGCCGGTTACCATGATGCGGAATTAGCCGCACTTGAAACCGAGATCGCGGCGAAAGTGCCGGTGCATACTGAATTGGAAATTACGACTTTGGCGTTAGGTATGACGACCATGCGCCAGATACTGGGTGAGGATGATGCAGCGGTCCATCTGATTCTGGGAACAAAAAGCCCGGATGAGCGCGCCGTAGAACTGATACAGGGCACGAAACTGGCGGATCCCGCAGAGCGTCTTGCGCTTTACAAAGGTGGCGTCAAAGCCATTGAATCATCCAAAGATCCAATGATCGTTCTGGCACGTCACTTACAGCCGGTTCTGGACACGATCCGCAATCGCAGCCGTGACCAGATTGAAGCACCGATGCACGAAGCCCAGGGTACGATTGCACGGGCCCAGTTTGCGCGTGCTCAGGCAGAAGGAAAGGCTGATACACTTTATCCGGATGCCACGTTCTCGCCGCGACTGTCTTACGGCACAGTCAAAGGCTTCCAGGATGGCGCAAAGGTCATTGCACCCTTCACGGATTTTGCAGGGATGTACAAACATGCAACGGGCAGTGATCCGTTCCGTCTGCCGCAAGTCTGGTTGGATGCGAAGCCACATCTAAACCTCTCTACGAAGCTTGATTATGTGTCGACCAATGACATTGTCGGCGGCAATTCAGGCTCCCCTGTTATTAACCGTCAAGGCGATGTCGTTGGCCTGATTTTTGACGGTAACCTCGATAGCCTGGCGGGCGATCTTTATTACGACATCGAGCGCAATCGTGCTGTTTCCACGGATACAAGTGCCATCATGGCTGCGTTGAGGATAGTGTATCACGCTGATGCTCTTGCGGATGAACTTGAGACGGGGAAGCTAAATTCGCGTCCGGAATAAAAGTGGAAAGATAATAACTTGAACAACTCTATACCCGTTCGGATTGCAATTCTTACCATTTCGGATAGTCGGAATTTAGAAACCGACATTTCCGGTAAGATCTTGGCCGACAGAGTCACAGAAGCAGGGCATGTTCTTGTGGATAGGTCCATTGAAATAGATGACATCGATAAGATTACTGGTTCTCTCAACATCATGATCGATAATAAGGATGTTGATGTCATAATTACTACAGGAGGAACTGGATTGACCAAACGAGATGTCACTCCGGAAGCATTCGATCTCGTTATAGATAAATGCATTCCCGGTTTTGGAGAGCTATTTCGAATGTTGTCTTATAAAAAGATAGGGACCTCTACAATACAATCCAGAGCCATGGCGGGAGTGTCCCGTGGAAAATTACTATTTGCGCTTCCCGGATCACCAGGCGCAGTCAAAGATGGGTGGGATGATATTTTAAAATATCAGCTAGATAGCAATCACAAACCGTGTAATTTTGTCGACATTATTTCAAGGATATAAATAAGCCCGCAACTGTGTCCAAGCGGCGGAGCTAATGCGCCATGGCACTCCGGTTTTAGGATAGCGATTGTGACGAGACGCCGTGCGATAGCAACGATCACCAGTTTATGTGGTTTACCCCGCTGTTTCATGCGTTCGGCGGCAGCTTTCAGAACAGGATTATGGCAGGCAGCTGTTAATCCTGCCTGGAACAGCACGTGGTGGAGAGATCTTCCTTCCCCTGAAATGACACGTTTTCCGCACATTGCACCACTATCGTGAGCCATTGGCGCAAGTCCGGTCATGGCAGCGGCTTCTGTCGCTGTCATGCGGCCGAGCTCTGGCATTTCTGCGAGAAGCATGACGACTGATACCGGGCCGATACCAGGAATGGAACGGAGAAGCTGTGCTTTGGCGGAGAGTTCTTCTGCCTCTGCGATAACGATTTCAATCCGTTGTTCAAGCTCGCGGATCTGGCTTTCGCGAAATACTTTGGGCTGTTGTCCATATGGAGGGATCGAAGAACCGTTTGTTGATGTGCCTTGGTTCTGATTCTGCGATGGCATCCGGTCTGCATTTTGAGCAGATTGGGGGCTGTTACCCGCTGGATGACTACGCGCTCGCGTTGATCGGCTCCAGGAAGAGGAAGTGGTGTAGGTTGTAGACGATATTGGCGAGCCCGATCCTCATGGTGACCCGGGTAATATCGACAGTTCGGACGAACAGCCCTGTCTGTGATTTCTGATCGGCAAAGACGTGCTCGACGCGGGATCGGATCACGGACTTTCCTGCATTAGATCGCTGGATATGCCGGGGCATCGGTTTGAGATGCAGCTTCTTCCTGTGGACCTTTGAGACAAAGCCCTGCTTTTCCATGAAGTCTTCATTGGCTTTCGAGCGATACGCTGTATCAGCCCAGACGCTTGAGGCCGTATTGGTTTTATCCAGCAGCCCTTCTCTCAATCGCGCACCATCACTGGCGGCGGCATCCGTTGTCTTCCATTTCCGGATGAACCGGAACTTCCGATCGATGGAAACATGCGATTTGTAGCCAAAGAACGGAATGGCAAGATCCGTTGACGGGATCGTCCCATCATCCTGCCGCTTTGCTTTGGTGAACTTCAGTGTCCAGCGCGCATGGCGATCCTTGTGCGACAGCTTTGACGGCTTGTCCTGCCAGTCTTCAGGAATACGCCCTGCCCGGAGGTCGGCTTTCTCAGCATTCGTATTGCGCTGCTTTGGAGCGGCTACCAATGTTGCATCCAGGATCTGGCCTGACATCGGCAGATAACCGGCGTTCTGCAGGGTCGCTTCAAACCGGTTAAACAGCCCATCGATCGCACCCGCCTATGTCAGGCGTTCACGGAACAGCCAGACCGTTTTGGAATCGGGCACCCGGTCCGACAGTCCTAGACCGAGGAAACGCATGAAGGACAGGCGGTCGTTGATCAGATATTCCGTTCGCTCGTCGGACAGATTGTTCAGCGTCTGGATGACCAGGATCCTGAACATCAGCACCGGATCGAACGGGGGACGGCCGCCTTTGATCCTGTCTGAATAGGCCAGAGCCTTCTCCAGATCAGGGCGGAAGGCCTCAAAATCCACAGTCTGGGAAAATGCTTCGAGCTGATCGCCAAGCCCGCTTAACCGGGCCAACCGCTCTTCAACTTCAAAGAAACCAGCCTGCTTCATCATCCACGCCCTCAATCAATGTAGGAGAACTGGAATCACACAGAGAAACTCAAAACTAGAGGGGTTTTCGAACCCTCCAGCTTATTCAAGCCTAAAATTGTCCGGACAGACGGGTCCACCTATTCCCTCAATGGAAGTGAATAACCGACCGAATAGATTTTCCTTCATGCATGAGATCAAAAGCCTTGTTAATCTGATCCAGATGCATGGTATGGGTGACAAAAGGCGCAAGCTCAATGTCTCCCTTCATAGCGTCTTCGACCATGGCAGGGAGCTGGGAGCGACCTTTGACACCACCGAAAGCAGAGCCTTTCCAGACACGTCCTGTGACCAGTTGGAAGGGACGTGTCGAGATTTCCTGCCCTGCTCCAGCGACACCAATAACAATAGATTGTCCCCATCCACGATGCGCGGCTTCCAAGGCTGAGCGCATGACATGGACATTGCCAATACATTCGAACGTATGATCGATGCCCCAGCCACTCATCTCGATCAGAACCTCGTGAATGGGCTTATCGAAATCTTTAGGATTCAGGCAGTCCGTAGCGCCAAACTGGCGTGCTAACGCAAATTTTTCCGGATTGGTGTCAATGGCAATAATGCGTCCTGCTTTTGCCTGCCGCGCTCCCTGAACAGCAGCAAGGCCAATGCCACCTAGGCCGAAAATAGCCACGGAATCCCCTGGCTGAACATTGGCTGTATTATGCACTGCGCCAATCCCCGTTGTGACGCCGCACCCCAAAAGGCAGACATGTTCGGGATTGGCCTCAGGATTGATCTTGGCCAACGAGACTTCAGCAACAACTGTATATTCACTGAACGTCGAACATCCCATATAATGGTACAAAGGCTGACCATTATATGAAAAACGCGTTGTACCGTCCGGCATTAAGCCTTTGCCCTGTGTTGCGCGAACAGCAATACAAAGATTGGTTTTCCCGGACAAACAAAATTCACATTTTCCGCATTCCGCCGTGTAAAGCGGGATCACATGATCTCCCGGGACGACACTTGTTACACCTTCGCCAACTTCGATAACGATGCCAGCCCCCTCGTGCCCTAGCACGACTGGAAAAAGCCCTTCCGGATCGTTGCCTGACAGTGTGAATGCATCTGTATGACAAACACCAGTATTCGTTATCCGAATGAGGACCTCTCCTTTACGCGGCGGCGCGACATCAATTTCAACAATTTCAAGCGGCTTTCCTGCTTCAAAAGCGACAGCAGCACGTGATTTCATGTTCAGCTCCTTAATTATTTTATTGTCTCATTTGATGGCATTGCGCAGTCTTCGGGCTGCGTCCTGAGGATCCTCCGCGCCATAGATTCCCCCTCCCACGATAGCAACTTCGGCACCTGCATCCCGCACTGTCACGATTGTAGAAGCATTGATCCCACCCGCTACGGCGAATGGAAGCACGCTTCCGGAAATTGTCTTGAGCAGATCAACAATGCTGTACCCAGATAAAGATTGCTCATCCAATCCCGCATGGAGTTCGACGTGAGAAACCCCCAGATCTTTTAGTTCGGAAATCCGGGAGAGACGGTTCTGTGGAGGCACACCAATCAAATCAGCAACGACCCGTTTTTGATACGTATGTCCGGCTTTAACGGCACCTGCGATCGTAGCATCGTTCGCAAGGGCCAGCACGCCAACGGAGTCAGCCCCCGCTTCAAACGCCATGGTGGCTTCAAGCTCCCCGGCATCCATTGTTTTATAATCTGCGAAGAGTTCTTTCTCTGGATAAGCAGTCTTGATAGCCCTGAGAACCGCTAAACCCTCTGCTTTGACGAGCGGTGTACCAATTTCGATAATATCAACATATGGCGCAACCTTTCCCAGCAGAAGGAGAGCATCTCGCGTGCTCAGAAGATCCAAAGCAATCTGAAGTTTCATGACATTATTCCCAATTTGCGTGACGGGCCCAGAGCACGTCCTTTTCGAGGTGGTTTGCCTGCCAGATGGCATGAAAGAGGCTGTCCAGAACCAGAATGGCCGCCTGTTCGAACAGCGACCCGGCGTACTGAACCGTGGATCCTCTATGTGAACTTTGCTTCCCAGCAGCATCTATGATGATCGAGACAGTCGCGATCTGGCTCAAGGGACTGTCCGTTGCTGTGGTCAGGGCAATCACATCTGCTCCCGCACGAACCACTTTACGAGCGATCGCGAGCACACTGTCCGTGCTCCCGGATCCTGACGGAATAATTACGACATCTCCGTAACTTACGGCCGGTGCCGTTGATTCAGACAGCATGTGGACCTTCAGTCCGAGATGCATGAACCTCATTGCGTTCATTCCCATCCCAATGCCACTGCGACCGGCACCTGCAAAATACAGGCGCGGCGCAGATGCGATCATGCGTGCTGCTCTTTTACAGTTCTCAATACGTACAGAGTGTAAGGCATAAGAAATCTCAGTCACGATTGTCGACAGAGCGTCGGAAACAGCCTTCGTATCGGGCGATATAAACGCCATGCTTCCCCTCCCCTGACTCTTTTTGATTGACTGGCTTATCTGCCCCAGAGCCGTTGCCAGAAGATAAGAGAACAGCCAGGATCAAACAAACAAATGAGGTCAATGGTGGGTATCGATCATATCAATTTGGCTGGGCTCGATTTGAATCTTCTGATCGCTCTGGATGCTCTTCTGGAAACGGGAAGTGTGACAAAAGCTGGAAAGCTGATGGGGATCGGCCAATCTGCCATGAGCCATAATTTAGGGCGTCTTCGAACTCTTTTTGGAGACGAACTGTTGACACGACATGCGGGCGGCATGCGACGCACCCCGCGCGCAGAAGCTCTCCGCCTACCCGTGCGAGAGGCCCTCAGTAGTCTTCAGGCTTTGTTGGGGCGTGAAACACCATTTGATCCAGCCACAGCTGAACGTCTTTTCAGGATTGCAGTCCCAGACAGTATCGAAATGCTTCTGATGCCTCGATTTCTAGCGTACCTTCAGGAAAAGGCTCCAGGAATTCGCCTGCGCCTACATAACGTTGATCCTGAATCCGTCCTCAATACGCTGGATGAAAATAAAATCGATCTCGCGATTGGTATAGGACCCTTCAGTGGTGCACAAACCCACCATAAAAGCCGTCTTTTAATGCGGGATGAATATCTGGTTCTCTTCAATTCTAATATCACAAAATTAAAAACACCACTTTCTCTCGACGATTTTCTTAAATTCCCACATCTGCTGACAAGCTTGCGACCTGGGGAGCATGGTGTGGTTGATAAGGCCTTGGCGCTCCTGGGATTGAGCCGCTCAATTGCCCTGACAACGCCAAGATTTATGAGCGTTGCTCCTTTGCTCGTGCAGGCTCCCGTGATAGCGACCATGCACAGCCGCCCTGCGCAAATGCTGGCAAAGATCTTCAATCTTACGACCAGTCCGCCTCCTGTAGCACTCACAGATGTCAGGATCGACATGATCTGGCATGGATCCTATGGAGACGATCAGGCGCACTGCTGGATACGCGACACACTATGGAAGATGGCGCAAATCCCTTAAAAATTTGTTCCTCAGTTATGACGGTATTATTTCTAAGAAACGGGAAGATGATATCTCATGGCTTCTACCAACGCTGCAAAAGCTGGTGAGTGTAATCGCCTGCTGGGATAATACAGATAGGGGCCTTCACACTCTAAGCTCCATTCAGAAAGCACCTCAACCAGTTGTCCCATTTCAATATCGGGCTTTGCCAGATCATAAGGAACGTAGCCCAACCCAATCCCATCAATAGCAGCACCGAGGACCAACATAGAGTTGCTAAACGTTGTTTGTCCTGCCACACGAAATGCGATTTCGCGTCCTGTCGGTTCACGAAACTCCCACTTCAGGTTTCCTCCAGCAGTCGTCATCCGCATATTAATACAGTTATGACGGCGCAAATCATGAGGCGTTGCAGGGGGCAGATGACGGTGAAAATAATCCGGTGATCCTACGACGCAAAAGCGCCAGTCGGGGCCCACACGCGTCGCGACCATGTCTTTCTCGATGGCTTCCCCGATACGGACTCCTGCATCAAAGCGTTCTGCAACGATATCAACAAAAGCGTAATCCATGCTGAATTCGATGTTGATGTCGGGGTATTGTTGGAGAAATTCGAGAAGTTTAGGTCGAAACACCAGTTCTATGGCCGCATCGGTGCATGTGATACGAATTGATCCGGCAGGCTTGCTACCAAGAGACGCAACTGATTCGAGTTCGGTAGAGACCTGTTCAAGAAGGGGCCCGACACGCTTTTGAAGCTGCTCTCCGGCATCGGTAGTTGCAACATTTCTGGTCGTTCTAGACAGCAGGCGAACTCCGAGCCTTTCCTCAAGTCCTCTCACCGTGTGGCTCAAGGCTGAAGGCGTGACACCGAGCTCGGCAGCGGCTCGCGTAAAGCTTCGTTCCCTGGCAACCGCGAGAAAAGCCGTCAGTTCATTGATATGATCGCGTGGCATTGCTGAGCTTATTTCAAAGGTTCATGCACGTTATATGCTCTAATCGAGTGCAGCAAGATCCCTTATCGTGTTCGGCACAAGGCCTCGTCCGGCCTCACAGCGAAACACAGGAAATTTTTATGGAAATCTTCCGCGTAGGTCACAAGCCGTCTTTCAAAGGGCCCGGAGACTGGTTCACAGGCACGGTCCGGGTTGATATGCTTTTCAACCCCGCCGCTCCCGATCGTGTTCAGGGTGCAAACGTGACATTTGAACCGGGTGCACGGACAGCCTGGCATACCCACCCACTGGGCCAGACCATTATTGTGACATCAGGCGTTGGTCGCGTACAGAGATGGGACGGCCCCGTCGAAGAAATCCGTCCTGGCGACGTGGTTTTCTTCGAACCAGGTGAAAAACATTGGCATGGCGCCGCTCCAGAGACGGCCATGACCCATATCGCGATTCAGGAAGTCGAGAATGGGAAAGTCGTAGACTGGCTCGAGCACGTCTCTGACGACCAATACGGGCAATAAGTCAAATATTTATACGGGTGACACATCATGATTAAAGATAAAGTTGTTCTCATCACTGGTGCATCTTCTGGTATTGGCGAAGCGACGGCGCGGCTTCTGGCACGGCAGGGTGCGAAAGTTGTCCTGGGTGCGCGCAGAGAAGAGCGTCTAAAGGAGATTGTCAGTGCTATCAAAGACGAGGGCGGCACAGCGACCTACCTCGTGACGGATGTAACGAAGCCGAGTGATAATGAGGCTTTGGTCAACATGGCCAAAGAAAAATACGGTCGTCTTGATGTTATTTTCCTCAACGCAGGTCTGATGCCGACAGCCCCCGTATCCGCCTTGAAGACGGACGAATGGAATGCAGCCGTCGACATTAACATCAAAGGCGTTCTGAATGGCGTTGCTGCCGCCATGCCTCATTTTCTGGCACAGAAATACGGTCAGATCATTGCCGTTTCCTCAGTGGCCGGTCTCAAAGCATACCCTGGCAGCGCGATCTACGGCGGCACCAAGTGGTTCGTTCGCGATTTCATGGAGGTGCTTCGTATGGAGTCAGCCATGGAGGGTAGCAATATTCGCACCTCCACGATTTATCCTGCAGCGGTGAAAACTGAATTGCTCGGCGGCATTTCTGATCCCGGGGCGGCTGCAGCCATGCAAAAGCTGTACGATCAGCATGCTATCCCACCCGAACGTATTGCCGACGTAGTCTCGTTTGCGATTTCTGCCCCAGCAGACACAACGATCAACGAGTTTACAGTAGGGCCAGCCAATCAGGCCTGGTGAGGAATCCTCAATGCCGCATATCATCGTGAAGCTTTGGCCAGGTAAATCCGAGCAGCAGAAACAGCGTCTGGCGGATGCGATCACCCAGCAGGTTACCGCTATTCTGGGTTATACGGACGATGCGGTCTCGGTTGGTTTCGACGAGGTTGCTTCTTCGGTCTGGCGTGATCAGGTTTATAGACCTGGAGGGTTCGAAAAACCTTCTGGATTTGAGGGTTCCTCTGTGATTCCATCTCTCCTGCGTTGATTGG
>NZ_JOPF01000032.1:0-3606 GCF_002153595.1 Gluconobacter sp. DsW_056 | reverse complement strand
ACATAGGAAACAAATGGAAAGGTAATTCGGCGTAGTTTTGTCGAAGTTCACTTTTATGTGATATTAAAAAGCTATGCGGACATAAGGCCGAATATTTGTAGAGGACACGTGTGGTCGCCTGTTTGTCGGTTCTTCCTGTGAAGGCGATCAGTAGGCCGAGACGCTGTCCGCAGCTTTCCCCGATGCGCGGCACGCCCAGTCCGTCTATAGTCGTAGTTGACATACTCAGCGCATTAACGGGCAGATGGGTCAGAGCAGAGGTCGTTTGATCTGAAGGCACAATCGGCCATTACGGCCCGGGCGCAAGAGCCGGCATCGGCCATGCGGTGAATCATGTCGTTGAGCATAGGAAGTTTCCCGAGGGGGAATTTCACAAGCCTGACAGAACATGCCCTCAAAGATTTCTCACAAAAACCGCCATGCGGACTGAGCACCTCAAAATTCATAGTCCGGGAAAATGCTTCGAACTGCTCACTAAGCCCGCTCAACCCAGAGCCAGGCGATCTTCAACATCCAAGCAACCGAGCTGCGTCATTATTCATTCCCTCCAATCAACGCAGGAGGGATAGAATCCTGGGACAACTCTTAAAATTAGGGTTTTTCAAACTCCTCTATTGCGATCCTGATGCCTATGCGCCCCGAGAGGGCATCTCCCTTCATCAAGCGGATGTCGTATCATGACACGGGTGCTTGCACGTTATGTGGAAGAAAACAGGCTTTCAGCGAGCGCTGTCCAACCATCCTGGACTGAGGAAAGAGTCGCTTCAAAGATCTAGGCATCCAGAGGAGCATTTTCTCGAATCACGGCGTTTGAAAGGGTGATCGCGGGCATAGGAGAAACAGGTTTCATTTTAAGCCCGTCGGCGACCTGACGCAGTTGTATCGCGCATTTCCCCCCACCATGGCCGCCATAGGTGACGATTAGCAGAGGTTTTCCTTTCCACTCGAGATAGCAATGATCGATGGCATTCTTCAGTGCTGCCGGATACCCCCAGTTATATTGGGGCGTTACGAAGACGAAGCCGTGCGCTTGTGCAACCTTCTGGCCCCAGGCTTTTGAATGGTGTTGCTCATAGAGACCGAGCGCCGGAATGCCGGGTTCATCGTCCATGGGAAGCAGCCATTCGGCGAGATCGATAATCTCGATCTCGAGATCAGTCCGTTCCTGTCCGACACCAGAAACCCACTGTGCAATGGCGGGGCAATGACGCCCCGCTCGCACACTGCCCATAATTACTAAAACGCGTTTCGTCATTCTTCCGCCATGCCTCTAATTTTCTTTGCCCAGTTGACGGCGTTTCTACTTCAAGCCGCTCTCCTGCCTAACTCGCTCCAGTAGCACGACGAAATCGCGATCGGCATTGCCCGCGCTGATGGCGCTGAGCAGGCGATCACGAACCACAGAAGCATAAGGCAGCGGAACACCATAGTCGCCACCGGCCTCCATGAACATTTTGACGTCCTTCAGGCCGAGCGTCACTGGCGCTCCGGGATAGTCATAATCGTGCTCAACCATCAACTTGCCGTAATTCTTGTGGACGGGTGCATTATAGAAGCTGCCCGTCATAACATCGAAGATTACGCGGGGGTCGGTTCCGGCTTTCTCATTGAGCGCAAACACCTCTGCCATTTGCTCGATGGTGGAATAAATCATAAAATTGAGCGATAGTTTGGCAAGATTAGCCTGTATAGGGTCATCGCCCATCCTAAAAATATGTGGTCCGAAACACTTGAGCGTCGGTTCTAAACGGTCAAGTGCGTCGCGTTTTCCGGCCGCCATGACGAATAATTCTCCCGCTTCAGCCGCAGGTGGACGACCGAGGACATTGGCGCTGACATAAGTCTGCCCACGTTCTGCATGACCGTCACGCAGGCGGCGCGCTTGGGCGAGGGAGACTGTGCTACAGCAAACGTGAATAGCATTTGCGGACAATCCGGCCGCGATCCCGTCCTTGCCGAATGTTGTTTCCTGGGTAGTCGCATCGTCAAACATCATCGAAAAGACAACATCGACTTCCCACGCGACCGCATCGGGTGTGTCTCTCAGCGTTGCGCCCTGCGCAACAAGATCAGAAGCTTTTGCCGCTGTCCGATTATAGACGACGAGTTGGTGCCCCGCGTCCAGAAGGCGCCTCGCCATAGGGTGGCCCATGGCGCCGAGTCCAATAAATCCGATTCTCATAGTCGTGCCTCTTGCTTTGCTTGTGTAAGCGCCGCTGGCGCCGATATTGCTTCATGCGAGATTTTGGGGGAGCAGGGCTTGGCGTGCTTCATCATATAGGCCAGATTTCTACTCATGTGCGCCACTTTGTCCCTGATTCCGTCGTGTATGAAGAGTCCAGATCCGGATATTCCCTGGCTTTTGGGGGGACATATGCAGCAGAACACCAGACGGGTTAAGGACCTCCATTCCCATAACTGTGGTCAGATTCTTGGGATTGGGTATGGCGTTATGGGGGTACGAACCGACAAGGCATACTGGTTGATCGGGCCCGGCCAGGCACTGTGGTTACCACCCTGTCTGTGCCATACAGCCCGTTCGCACGGGGGGGTGTGTGGATGGAGCTTATTCATCGATCGAGCCCGATCCACGATGTTACCCGCCCAGCCGTTTCTCGTGCGAGGTACGCCTCTTCTGATCGCGCAAGCAGAACGGTTATCCCATTGTACGTCAGATAAATCGTGGAGCAATATTCACGCCCGTCTCGCCGAGAGTTTCTGGGATGAGTTTCTGTCTTCGCCGCGCGCGTCGGTGTCTCTGCCTCTCCCGACGGATGGTCGCTTGCGACGTGTAGTTGATGCGCTGAGTGAAAATCCGGCGGATACGCGTGAGCAAGCGGATTGGGCGAACGAGGCTTCCATGTCGGTGCGTTCCTTCGTTCGGCATTTCGGAGTGGAAACAGGCATGCCGTTTACGGCTTGGCGTCAGCGGCTGCGTATCCTCAATGCCCAGGAAAGGCTGGCACGCGGGGAGACGGTGACAAGCGTTGCGCTAGAAGTTGGTTACGAAAGTCCGGGTGCCTTTTCGGCAATATTTCGGAAGATTACGGGACATAGTCCCTCAGCCTATATGAAATTATGTAGATTTAGCGACAAAGGTTAGTGCTCATGTCAGGTTAGACCATGTGGACAAAAGGCTTATTGGTTCCTTGCAATACAAAGATCACACCGGGGCAATAAAGGACCGGCACATCTTCAAGGATGCTCTCGGAACGCAGGATACGAATACCCGGGAAGAGCATGGCGTTGTAGCTAGGTCACGGTACGAGTTCGGCGGCCAGTGCGAGGAGCGGAGAGGATACGGGTGGAAAACCCATAGGATCGAGCAAGACAATTAGAGTAAATGCAATCGATATCGCAACAATATAATATTATTGGTCAAGTCATGAACGCAATCCAGTCGAGCAAAGCCATGCCAAAGCAGATTTTTTTCATCGTGGACGCCAATTCAGGATTAGGATTGACCATTGCCCAGGTCACGTTGACAAAAGATCTATACGATCTGCCTGAGATCTGATTCACTTCCTGGCTGCGGGACAACGGGCAGAGAGAGCAGGCATGGCACGAGGCGATCTGACGGATCAGGAATGGGCGATGATTGGTCCG
>NZ_JOPF01000031.1:0-16043 GCF_002153595.1 Gluconobacter sp. DsW_056 | reverse complement strand
TATCCGCTGGCATGTCGTCCTGCACTTCGTGCCGCCAGCTCTTCCTGCGGCGTGGGTCGGGTTGTTGCTATTTCGGCAATTGGAGCCAGCTTATCTCAATCTTCTCCTTGGCCTGTTTCTCATCAGCAATTTGCCTCTTGTCTTGCGTCGTCAGAGAGAAATAGAGACTGTCCCGCAAGCCGGAAATATCGCGTGGCTGCCGGTTGTCGGAACACTGGCAGGCTTCGTTTCAGGCACTGACAGATCAGCGCTCCGATACTGCGAAACCCAGTGTCGATTTGCCAATCCCCAGATCCGCCGCCACGCGAGTCAGTGACAAACCGCTGCTCAAGGCAATCCTTGTCGCCTCACGGCGAAATTCTTCTGTGTTCGTCACTGTCATGGTCTCGTATGTCCCCCGATGTGAGCTTAAAACGCTCAGTCAACCGGCACAAAACCGTAGCAAGTTCAGTCAGGGAACAACCACGATTTTGCCGATGTGTACATTGCTTTCCATGAAACGGTGCGCCTCACTAATATTATTAAGCTTAAACACCTTGGCAATAACAGGCTTGAGCAGGCCATCCGCCAGTCCCTTGCTGATGAATACCTTGGCGCGCTCCAGCCGTTCCTGATCCTTGGTGATTTCGAAAAGCTGATATCCCCGGATGGTCAGATCCTTGCCGAGAAGCGGCATAACAGGAACAGCGAGCGGCGTTGTATCCAAGGCTCCATATTGAAAGAAAATTCCCAGGTCAGACAATGCTTCAAGTATCGTTGCGACATATGGACCCCCCACCGGATCGAAAGCCAGTCTTGCGCCCTTGCCGTTGGTAATCTTGCAGACTTCCTCGACGAGGTCCTGCTCTTCCGTTGCAATAACGTGTTTTGCGCCATACTGGAGAAGCTCCTCGCTTTTATTGGAGTGGCGCGTTAGAGCAATCGGCGTTCCCCCCAGCATGTTCACGATCTGAATGGCAGCGAGCCCGACACTGCTGGATGCCCCCCGGATCAGCACCGTATCGCCCTTGGCGAGTTGTCCGATATCGACCAGTGCGCCATAGGCTGTGGTAAACATCATCCAGGTCGCGGCCGCATCTTCCCAACTGACATTCGGCGAGTTCTTCACGACACCGAAGGCCGGCGCATTCACAAGTTCACCATGAAGCCCGTATTCGCCAAGCATGAAGCAGGGAATGACACTGACGGCATCTCCGACGGTGAAACCGCTGACATTTGGCCCGAGAGCCTCGATAATGCCTGACGCCTCGTAGCCGATGATGGCGGGAAACTGGGGTTCAGTAACGTAGTTTCCAGTACGGAACATCACTTCCGCGCGGTTCAGACCCATTGCCTTTACGCGGATCTGAACTTCTCCGGCCTTGGGTGCAGGTACGTCCCTGTCCACGACCTCGAGAACCTCAGGGCCACCGATTTTGTTGAAAATGGCTGTCTTGGCCATGGGCTTTTTCTCCCGATTACAGATACTGCGTTGCATAACGACCGAGAGAGACCCGGCCGCTGTTTCACGTCATGAAACTTCAGTAAAGATTAGCGGTCTCATCCATCGGCGCAGGCTCCGGGCGCGGCTGGTTGTTGAGCCACCATGCACCGTAACGCGTATACTGCGGTGGCACGTCGATCATCGTCCTGAGCTGGTCAGCTGCACTGCGTACCCAGAAGGGATCGCGCAACATGGGGCGGCCAATCAAGACAATATCCGCTCTCTCGTTGGACACGATGTCCTCGGCCAGATCGGCGGTTTCGATCATACCGACCGCCCCGGTCATGATGCCAAGCTTTTCCTTGAGAAGCGTCGCAGCCGGAACCTGATATCCTGGATAGCTGTTCACCTTGACCTTTACGATTCCACCAGACGAGCAGTCGATCAGATCAACACCCTGTTCTTTCATCCACTGGCCATAGATCACGAAATCATCCGGCGTGTTGCCGCCCTGAGCGTAATCGGTGGACGAAATCCTGACGAAGAGGGGGCCCTCCCATTCGGGTCGCACGGCATCCAGAATATGGTGCAGAATACGATAGCGGTTTTCGTGGTTTCCGCCCCACTTATCTGTCCGCATGTTCGCCAGCGGCGAGAGAAATTCATTCAGCAGGTAACCGTGAGCCGTATGGATTTCCAGCACGTCAAACCCGGCTTTACGGGCTCGGATCGCCGCGGCTTTGAAAGCCGCGATGATGTCATGAATTCCTTCTTCGCTCAGGGCCTCAGGGGTTTTGTAACCTTCAGAAAACGGAACCGCAGACGGAGCAACTGGAGGAAGGTGCTCTATTCCCAACATGCGACCAGCATGTCCGATCTGTGCGCCTGCCTTTGCTCCCATCTTGTGAATGACATCCACAAGGCGGCTCAGGCCCGAGACATGTTCGTCGGACCAGACGCCAAGGTCCCCCGGGCCGATCAGGCCATTTTCCAGAATGCTAAGCGTTTCAGGAAATATCAGTGCGGCGCCGCCTAGAGCGCGGGCTCCGTAATGGACCAAATGAAAATCGCTTACGAAGCCGCCCGTATCCGCCGAATGCATGCACATGGGAGACATCGCGACACGGTTTCGGAACGTCATGCCCCGGATGGTGAATGGCTCAAGGAGTTTCATCGGAAATACCTTTTCTTTTCGTCTTCCTCCTGTGAGAATACGACACTACATGCTGGTATAAAAATACGGCTTAAATATCTACATACTATACAATAGTATAATAAGGAGAGCACTTCGGATGCTTACCAAGAAGAAAAAACGCTGGGACGATATCCCTGGCTGTTCCCTTGAAGCCTCCCTGAATGTGATTGGAGGTAAATTGAAAGGTGTTTTCCTTTTCCATCTTCTTGACGGCACCATGAGATTCAATGAGTTGTCCCGGCTGGCCCGTGGAGCGTCACCACGCCTCATCGTCAAACAGCTTCGTGAGCTTGAAGAGGATGGATTGGTTCACCGCAAGGTTTATGCTGTTGTTCCACCGAAGGTTGAGTACTCACTGACCGAAGAGGGACGCAATCTCTACAATATCCTTCATGCCCTGAGTGAATGGGGGAAGCTCTGGGTAGATAATCATCCGGTTGAACGATCCGAGGCAATATCCAATCTTATAAATAATACCTAGGTTGCAATTATTATATGTAATAATTGCACGTACTATATCACTATTTATGATTATCTTCTGTGGCATCAGGGCGATTGTGAAAAAAGCGGCGATGCTTTTACCCCCTCAGATGGTTTCTATGAAAGTTCGCACTTGAATATGATGTCCGCTGTCGGAGAGATAATGGAAAAAAAACTGACATTAACGCATTCGAACTCAATAAAGCCTCTACAGCCACGTTTTCCGTAGAGCAGAATATTATTTAACAGGCAGCAGGCGCATCTATTCACAGAGTTCGTCAGAAAATAAACCGTGATCCACGGACAACTCTGAGACTGGCAACTGGCTGCGAGTATCGTCTGATCCGTTTACCCGATCAACAGTCGCGCACCGAGTGCCGTGAAGAGCGCAACGGGCATCGCCACGGCACCGACCTTGAGAAATTGTAGAAACCCGACCTCTTCGCCTTCTCGACGGATCACCTGCAACCAGAGAATTGTGGCCAGAGATCCCGTTACGGAAAGGTTTGGGCCAAGGTCCACACCGATCAACAGGTTATCAATCACCAACCGCGGGACATGCGCCTGCGCCACTGTCTCACTGGCAATCAAGCCGGCAGGTAGGTTGTTCATGATGTTGGAAATGAAGGCCAGAAGAGCGCCAGCCCCCCAGGCAGCAGTGACAGGATCGCTTTTGGCGGCGTGCTGAAGCAGGTTGGCAAGCACCCCGACCACCTCCGTACTTTCGACGGCGGCTACCAGAACGAACAGGCCGCCGACCAGCGGGAGAACACCCCATGAAATATCCCGTATGAGCGCAAGCGGCGATCGTCGTGCCAGCGCTGAGACGCCCAATGCTGTCCCAATACCGGCGAGCGCTGTTGGCAAGCCGAGAGACAGATCAAAAGCGGACATCGCCACAAGCAGGAACGCAGTTAGCACGATGCCGACAAAAGCCGCCTTGCCGCCCGCGGTTAACGGAGTTGTTTCAACCTGAGAGGAGCAGTCCTGATGCAGATGTGCCCGCTCCATAAGGCGCAAAACCAGATAGGTCGTCATGATCGCCAGGATCGACGGGAGCGCGAATGACCTCAGCCATGATCCCAGCGCAGGGAGTGCGCCGTCATACAGAACCAGGTTCGCTGGATTGGAGACAGGCAGGACAAAGCTTGCCGCATTGGCGACGAGTGCGCAGGCAAACAACAGCGGAAGGGGATCTGCTTTTGCTTTTTTTGCTGCTGCGAACACGGCCGGTGTCAGCACAACAGCCGTCGCATCGTTGGACATAAAGGTCGTCACCACGACACCGGCCAGATAGACCAGTGTGAACAGCTTGGCCGTTGAACCTGCGGCATGATTGACGGCCCAGGTCGCGATCCAGTCGAACAGCCCATTTGCACGCGCCGTTTCACTGAGCAGCATCATGCCGATCAGAAACAGATAAACATCGCCGCCTTTCACGAGACCGGCCCCCGCCATGGTGAGTGGGATCAGCCCCGTCACCATGAGGACCGTGGCTCCGATGACGGCCCACACCCACTCCGGCGTCCGGAACGGTCGAAGAATAACACCAGCCGTCGCCAGGACAGCGATCGTCCAGATTGCCTCCTGGTGAAAGGTCATGCCGACACCTTATCGGCAGATCGCAGGGTCGATGCCGAGCCTATCCAGAGCCCCAGTGACACGATTGCAAAGCAGCCCAGAGTATAGAACGCCACGGCGTATCCCAGATCTTCGGCAAGCCATCCTCCCAGAGCCGGGGAGAGGCTTGCTCCAATGCCCTGCGCCGTCATGACGACGCCCTGTCCGATATTGATCCGTCCGGTTCCGTTCAGCAGTCTGGCCACCAGACCCGGCACGGCGACACTCTGAAGCCCCGCACCGATCCCATCGAGGATCTGCACCGGCCATACCCCCCAATGCTGGATGAAGCTTCCCGCGATCAAACCACGCAGCGGTAGGGCGGCAAACGATATCAGCAGGACGAACCAGTAACCACGGTCCCTGACGAAACGTATGGCCAGCAGGCTCACGACGATCATCACAGCCTGTGCGACCATCACGGTCATCGCCGTGAACATGGCTGGATTGCCTTTGCCTGCACTGACGACCGCCATGCCGTACAGCGGAAGCATCGCGGCGTTTCCGAGATGGAAGAAACACAAACAACTCGCCAGAATGAGAAGAGGCTTGTGTCGCAGAAAGGATCGTAACCCCTCGGCTGTCCCCTCATCGTGAACGGGTTCATCGTCCAGTCCGCGTGCAGCTTTATGATCTATGGATTTTTCCGGGATCAGGAGCACCGCAGAAATAGCGAACAGACCGAAGGCGACTTCAAGAAAGAAAATCGCTGAGAGGCCAAACTGCCATCCCAGCCAGCCGGACAGCCCGGCCCCCGCCATATTGCCGGCATGGTTCCAGGCCTGGTTACGGCCGATCTGTGTGTTGAAGCCTTTCTGGCGCACGATCCCGAGCGTTATGGCCGCCATCAGAGGACCAATTCCAGCGCCGGCCAGAGCGGTTGCAAGCTGACTGGCTGTCACAACGGCCACGGATTGCGAACTCAGGAGAAGAAGAGAGGCGGAAATCGTGCAGAGCGCCGCCACAATGACGAGCAACCGCTTTTTCGTCGTGTGATCAATCAGCGCGCCTGCGGGAATGGTGGCGAGCATTCCCGCAACTCCACCCACAGTCATGACGGTTCCGATCGGTCCCGTCTGCCAGCCGTGACGCTGAAGGAAAACGCCCAGAAAGGGCCCTATCCCCGCCTGGACGTCCGCCATGAAGAAATTGAGAGCGCATAAGGCGAGCAAGGCCCGATTGAGCCCTGGAATAGCAGGAGTTTCATCAGTAACAACTGTGGCAGTACGAGGCGGGGTCATCACGTTCTCTTCGTTAAGCAGCAAGCTTTAACTGCGTTCAAGAGAATAAGTTACAAAATTATTTCCCACTGCTTTTTTTTGAGTTTATTGGAATATTCATTGCCATTTACCCCGTCTAATAAAGTATTTTTAACGCAAAAAGGGCCAATCTATAAAAATATTTATCCTTTATTTAATATAATGGATAAGCATGCTAATATTTCCTTCATCCCTCATCCTAAATCAGAAAGGTCGTTCAGGTTGCTCAGCCTCTCGTGCCCAGCATTAACATGGGGCTCTCCGATATGCTTCTTCGGGGCGAACCGGCGTTAATGTCGTCACTTCGATAAAATAACCCCCTTTCGCTCGAAAGTAGAAGGACCACGCACCATGCACGTTGCGTGGAGCCTGCACCTCCCAGCCATCGGCGCTTAGGCGCTCATATAGAGCATTGACGTCCTCTCGAGACTTCTGGATGAAACCAATGTGCAGGATGTCGAATTGCCCAGGATAATCGAAGCCTTCGAGCTTGTTGTCGAAATGATTGACGATCAGCACCAGCCCATCATTGTCCTGCAGGACGGCCATCTTGCTCCCACGCACAACGAGAGTGCGCAGGCCGAAATACTGTTCGAACATTGCGCGATCAGCCCCAGTATCGTGGCTGTAGAGGTTGATATGGTTCAGCTTCATGACTGTGTCTTTCCGTCGGTGAGACGGACACGAGCCGGTCGCAATCTGGACAGCGACGACCGACCACGGACGAGGCCTATCCTCGTCGTGTCCGGCCATGGCCAAGAGCGGGTTTATTCGCTCAAGCGTGACTGTCTCCGGAGAGACCACAGGTTATCACCATACCTGTATCGCTGTCTTTTTAGGCAAAACCGACTTTGCTGATGCCAGCATCAGCAGTCAAGCAGCGTTTTTAGTTATCCCCGCTTCATAGAAGTTTATTCGACGACAAAAATAACCGACATGAAGGCGACAACTGCCACGACGTCTCACACTCCTCCGGGACAGCGCCAACGCTTTCAGATCGTGGAGCAAATACTGCACCAATCTGCGAAATTATGGAGCGGCATCCGTTGTGCTGTCTGAAGCGGGCCGAAACGGCGCCAGCCGGTTCGTAAGATAAAGACAGTGCATCCGCCGGAGCTCGTCAGGCGAGCCTGACGTCGTGGGCGCGTCCTGCGCGAGCATGCTGCGTAGCACTTTCATAGTGTTTAGAACGACCGCAGCAATATCTCTCGCCAGTGCTTCATCCAACCCTGGCGCACAGACACGCAACGCTGCCGCAATCCCGGCTATCGCATGTTCGCGTGCACGATCACGGATCTCCATCCTGTCAGTCCGTGCCTCCATCAGCGCGGACAGGGATTTCACGCGAGGATGAAGCGTGACAAGCAGTTCTATGAAAACGTCCGCCAGAGCGTCCGGGGACAGCGTGGCGGCACGTTTGGCGAGTGCCGCGTATTCGTCTTCCAGAACGGCGATATGTCGCTGCACAAGAGCGTCTGCCACAGCCTCTTTGTTTGGAAAGAAACGATAGAGCGAGCCGATTTTTGCTCCGGCGCGCGCGGCGATCTTCGCCATGGTCGTCGCCTCGTAACCTCGTTCCGCCATGAGGTCGGACGCGGCCTCCAGTAATTCCTCGACGCGCTGACGCCCAGCCGCGCGCATCGGCTGAAGAGACGTCCGTTTACCTCTTGACGAATTTGAGTCCATCCTCAAATAATGCTCCTTCTTGAGTGTCTACTCAACTTACTAACGTTTCCACGTGTTCCGGACAACGGTTCGGGATGGCGGTCAAACGTTAACAGGGAAGGTCTTGCCATGATTTCACTTCCAGTCACTAGGACGGCCCTCGTTCTGATCGATCTCCAGAAGGGCATTACAGGACTTCCCCTGGCTCCGACACCGGGTGCTTTGATTGTTGAACGATCGAAAGAACTCGCCGCGCGCTTTCGGGCAGCCGGAGCACCGGTCATTTTGGTTAATGTAGCGTTCGCACCAGATTTCGCCGATGCCGTGCATGCGGTCGTCGATCGCTCCTTTTCACCGCCTGGCGGCTTCGCACCAGACTGGGCAGAACTGGTCGAGGGGCTTGCCGAACCGACCGATCTACGCGTCACGAAAAGGCAATGGGGTGCGTTCTACGGCACGGATCTCGATCTTCAGTTACGGCGACGTGGTATCACGACCATCGTGCTCGGCGGAATCGCCACCAATCTGGGTGTGGAATCTACGGCCAGAGCGGCGCATGAGCATGGATACAACGTCGTGCTCGTCGAGGATGTCATGTCCACATTCACCGAAGACATGCAGCGCTTTGCCTGCGAAGAGATTTTTCCCCGTCTTGGCCGGGTGACGACGAGCGACGCGATCGCGCTGGATGTGTAAACGCATGGCTCATGTCTGCGCGTCTCGCGGTTCCCAGCGAGATCATTCATGAACGCCAGAACGTCGTCGCCAGCCTTAGACCCGGATCAACTGCCTCCGGGCACCTGGAAAATCGTGAGCGTCGCGGCGGTCGGATCTTTCATGGCGCAACTGGACGCCACGATCGTCAATGTGTCGCTCCCCGATCTCGTTACGAGCCTGCACGCTCCGTTTTCACACATTCAATGGGTGGTCAGCGGCTATCTGCTGGCGCTCGCCCTGACGTTGCCACTGAATGGATGGCTCGTAAGCCGCCTCGGGGGACGGGCGGTCTATTTATGGTGCTTCGGTGCCTTCACGCTGACATCAGGCCTGTGCGCACTAGCGTGGTCTGCGCCGTCCCTGATCGTATTCCGGCTGCTGCAAGGCATGGCGGGCGGACTGCTCGCCCCTATGGCGCAGATGACGGTAGCTCGTGTGGCGGGCCGACAGATGCCGAGGGTCGCGAGCGCGATGACGGCACCTGTTCTGCTCGCGCCGCTTCTTGGACCCGTCGTCGCCGGTGCCATTCTCTCCGTCGCGTCCTGGCGATGGATCTTTCTTCTCAATGTGCCGGTCGGGCTTGCGGCTTTTGCCCTTACCGTTCTGTTTCTCCCTGACGATCGACATGACGGGCGTTCCCGTCCACTTGACCTGACAGGGCTAGGATTTCTCGCGCCCGCTCTCGTCTCGTTTCTTTACGGCATGGATCATGTCGCCCGGCCTTATGGACAGGCGACCTTAGGCACGTCCCTCGTGCTGTTCGCCCTGCATGTCCGATCCGCGCGACGCAAGGGCGATGACGCGCTGATCGACCTGCGCCTGCTACGTGCGCCTGCCTTTTCGGTGTCGGCGATCATCATGTTTCTGACGAACGGTGTGTCGTTCGCCGGTCAGATGCTTCTACCCGTATGGCTGATCCACGCCTGCGGTGTCTCGCCCGAGCGGACAGGCCTGTTCATGGCGCCCTTGGGTCTGGGGATGATGTGCGTCTACCCGCTCATTGGCCGCTTGAGTGACCGGTTTGACGCGCGCGATCTGAGCGGTTGCGGGGCGCTGCTTTCACTGGCCGGGACAGTGATCCTGGTGATGCTCGCCTATAGTGGCCTGAACGTCGCCCTGCTTGCCATAGCACTGCTGTTGCGTGGAGGCGGCGGGGGCGCCGTAGGCATTCCGGCGATGAGCGCGGGATACGCTTCGATCGCACGTAAGGATATTCCGATGGCGACGACCGCGCTGAACATCATGCAAAGGATTGGCGGGCCGACATTGATCACAGCGTGCGCCACATTCCTTGGGTGGCGGCTTTCGACAGTCGCTCCGTTTCATGTCGCATCACAGGCTTATGCCGAAACGTTTGGGGTTCTCACGTTATTTCATGGTGTTCTGTTGCTCGCCACGCGCTTTATCAAACCTTTGGAAAAGAACCGCCAGTTTGGATCGAATTGATGCTGTCACGCATTGAGACTTGCCCGAGTGAATAAAAATCACCCAGACAAGATGGGTCAGCGTCTTTTACTTTAGGCTCATTCGTTTGTATTTCGGATTGTTCGACATGTACATGACTATAGCCTGTTTGTTCTGAGCGAACAGGCAGATCAGGGGAGGAAACAGAATGCCCGTTATCAGACGCTCCATAAGTAAAGCGGATATTTTAAACGCCCATGGCGAACGATGAAATTTCTTGTTTGTGTTCGACCCACCCCGAAAAGGACTTGATGTCAATTTCTAGCGAGATAATAGAATATAAATCAGGCGACGCCAACATTTCCCTCTACCCCCCCCGATCCTAAAGGACTTCAGAGCTCGGGTAGCTTAAACTGGCTGACCAAAGCTATGCACCTGTGCCGGAAATTCTCCAGCCCGGACCTCCGCAGCATATTGTTCGATCGCCTGAGAGGCCTGGTGTGAAAGATCCGCATAGCGTTTCACGAATTTGGGTCTGAAATCAGCAAAGGCACCAAGCATGTCATCCACGACCAGAATCTGTCCATCGCATGTAGGTCCGGCACCGATCCCAATCGTAGGGATTGCAGTTGCTTGTGTAATCTCATAGGCAAGTGCTTGTGGTATCTTTTCCAATACCACCGCGAATGCGCCCGCGTCTGATACGGCTTGGGCATCGGCAAGAATACGCTGAGCATCCGGACCCTTTCCCTGGACCTTGTAGCCACTCAGAACATTGACCGCTTGCGGTGTAAGACCAAGGTGGCCCATAACAGGGATGCCTCGTGCGACAAGGAAGGCGATCGTCTCCGCCATATGTACGCCGCCTTCAAGCTTGACTGCTGCGGCTCCTGTTTCAGCCAGGAGACGGGACGCATTCCGGAAGGCCTGTGCAGGACTTTCTTCATAGGTCCCAAAAGGCAGGTCAATGACGCATAATGAACGTGAGAGGCCACGCATTACAGCTTGACCATGAAGAACCATCATCTCCAGGGTCACCCCCAGTGTGGAAGGCAGGCCATGCAGGACCATACCCAGGCTGTCTCCGACAAGAGTGACATCACAATGCTGGTCAACAAGCCGGGCTGTGGGCGTCGTATAAGCCGTCAGACACACGAGCGGAACGCCTCCCTTCCGCCCTTGAATGTCTGAAACCGTGAGGCTCTTTTCCGGTAGATTTGTGCTCAAAGGATATCCCTTCCAGACCGTGTTCAACGAGTTTTGGGGTTGCATATGTCACGTTGCCCCTGTTTTACGCAAAATCTGAGAGGTACTCCCTGACAGATCTTATCGAGAGCTCATATGACTTCATCACGATATTCAGCCACCCTGATCGGAGCGGGATCCGTTGGTCTGGTGCTTGCTGCCTGTCTGGCAAAGGCCGACTGGGATGTATCGATTGTCGGCGCACGGACGCCTTTGAACAAAATTTCCATGCAGGAAAACGGAATTTCCTCACAATATTCGGTGAAGAGAGTCGACGTCAATCAAGACTTTAAGCCGCCAAGAGTGCTGATTATTGCAGTCAAGTCCCAGCAGGTTGAGACGATATCGCATTGGCTCCCAGCTTTTGATAGCAAAAATACGACCGTATTGGTGGCGCAAAACGGCATTGATCAGCGACAGACTTTTCGAAACTATTTTTCTAATTCACCCATTATTCCGGCTATTATTTACTTCAATGCACAGCGAGACAATCCGGGAAGCGTAAATCTGCGCAGAATCGGTCATCAGGACGTGTGCTTGCCTCAACAGGACCTAACACGACTGCTGGCCAGCGCATTCTCCACTGGCGGCCTTCGTGTCCTACTGACAGAGGATATCCAGACACGCCTATGGCTGAAACTTCTGGCAAACATTTCCGTCAACCCGTTGACTGCCTTAACCGGTCAGCCAACAGGCATCATGCGCCGTTCGGACATTGCGGACAGTGCGAGAGCCTTGATGCTCGAAGCTCTTCCTGTCGCCCAAGCAGAGGGGGCGAAGATTACAATACAGGATCTCGAAGACACCCTGAAATGGATATCCACCATTCCCCCAGAGAGTCGGAGCTCCATGCTTCAGGACAAACAGGCAATGGTTCCTTTGGAATATTAGGCTCTGACAGGAGCTGTGGTGCGAGCCGGCGCACGGCACAGCATCCCAACGCCATTGAACGAGCTCGTTCTCTCTCTTTTGGCAGGATCTGAAATTGACGGGGCCACTTCTCTTGAGCAAAGGCCATCAACAATCCAGCGACAAAGTTTTCCGTCGAAGTTCTGGCATCTCTCGTAGCACCGAAGAAACTATCCTTCCCACCTGCCGTGAATTGGGGATTGGCATCACGGCTTATGGTGTGCTGGCGTGTGGACTGATCAGCGCACACTGGCAGGGAGCCAAGGAATCAGGGAGTCTCAGCGCCCGGGCTCCTCGTTTCCAAGAAAGGAACGTAGAGCGCCTTTTGGTTTTTGTTGAGACCTTGCGCAGGATTGCTGACACCAAAAGCACGAGTGTAGCCCAACTGGCCATTGCCTAGGTCGCAGCACAGGGTGTCGATATTGTTCCACTCATTGGTGCCCGCAGGCGCGACCGGCTCTCTGAAGCTCTCGGCGCACTGGATTGGATCTTTTGTCAACGCGACCTAGTTTCTGTATTTCTGGCACTAAGAGGCGAAAGAGTGCCCAAGGTTGAGGCATTTGGAAGGACGATCGATCCACATCAAAGACGGCAAAAGAAACCAGCACAGCAACGAAAGTGTTGGGCAAGGTTAAGAAAAGCAGCCACTAAGAGGCTTGGTACACTCAAATAGTACATTCTTGGGCCTGTCGCTGCATGTCTGATAGGGCGATGACACAGAGACGTTCATAAACACACGCGGTGCCACTCGTTGCAGATTCTTCATATCGATTGTAGCCCCCGCCCTGATGGGCAAAGCCGCCTTGTTTCAGCGGGGATTGTCGCGGGGCTCTCTACGCTCTGGCCTGGAGCAACTGTGGTCATGCGCGATATCAGTACTCTTTCTCCTCCCGATGCAGACTATGCAACACTGCTCACCAGCCCCCCTAAAAGCAGTGAGAGCACGGCGCGGGGATCGACTGCGCTGTCCGATATTCTGATTCGGGAAATCGAAACAGCCGATATCCTGGTGGTGGGTACGCCCGTACATAATTTTACAGTACCTGCTGCCCTCAAATCCTGGCTCGACCACGTCGTGCGCGTGAACCGGACCTTCACAGTGCGTCCCAACGGCAAAGTGGGGCTCGTCAAAGATCGACCCGTATTTATCGGCGTTGCCGCCGGCGGCATGATCTTCGCTGACGGTGCACAGCAGCCCGATTTTTTTACCCCCTATCTAAAGGCGGTCCTGAATTGCATCGGGCTTTGTGATTTGCACTTTGTGCCTGTGCAAGGTACAGCTGTTCGTTGCGAAGCCGAACAGGATGCAGAGCTCAAACAGGTTCTCTCAGAGTTGAAGTTCGGTTTCTTTGCAAAACACCAAGCTCAACAGGCAAACCTCCAGGTTGGGGACAACGCATGAGGCTGTGTGTCTGACATGACCGAGCTATTCGCTCCGTTTGCGGCAATTACACTCAGCAGGCAGAGCGCACACTCCCTGAACGAACAGATCACCCTGCACATAGAGAGAGCCATATCCTTGGGGGTTCTTCCTGCAGGCAGTCGTCTTCCATCCTGGCGTGACCTCGCAACCCAATTGGGCGTTGCGCGCGGGACGGTTCGCACAGCTTATGACAGATTGATTGATCGCGGGCTCCTTTGCGCCACAAAAGCTGCTGGGACGCGTGTGGTAGAAGTCCTCCCGATTTTAATGCCCATGCCTCCCGCAATCCAGCACAGTTCTGGTCCAGGTGGGGTCGCCTCCATTGATGATAGTCCGCTGGCTTTATTCCAGCAACGAGCCGACCGACCACTTGCTTTTCAAATGGGTGTTCCCGCGCATGACGCTTTTCCAGCTACTCTCTGGGCTCGGATGCACCGGCGAGGGGTACAGGCCTCGGCGCTGAATACTGGCGTAATGGATCCGTGTGGTCTGCCAGAATTACGGGCGGCACTCGCTTCGCATCTTGCTCTTGCAAGGGGAATAAACTGCTCGCCAGAGCAGATACTGATTACGACCGGGTTCAGGAGTGGGCTCGCCATGGTGCTGCGCGCCGTCGACCCTGCCGGAAAGCAGGCATGGGTGGAAGACCCGGGTTTTCCGATCACGCGTCTGGCCCTCGAAAGCGCAGGTGTACATCCCGTGCCCATAGCCGTGGATCGCGAGGGGCTGGATGTGGAACTTGGGCATACTATAGCCCCTGCCGCAGCTCTGGCACTCGTCACACCTGGCCAGCAGGCCCCAACGGGTGTCTCACTGAGTCCCGAAAGACGCAAAGCTCTGCTTGACTGGGCCAGGCAAAGCAACAGCTGGATCATTGAGGATGACTATCTGGCTGAGCTTCACTTGGATGGCCAAGCGTCTCCAGCACTTGCTGCGGGCGACGGCGCCGACCGTGTCATCCATATCGGAACATTCAGTAAAACACTCGCTCCCATGATCGGACTTGGCTTTGTTGTCGCCCCCCAGGCACTCGTAAAGCGTTTGACCGAGATAGCCTGGTGGCTCGCGACGCCGCCTAACAACGCCGTGCAGATCGCCTTAACGCATTTCATGCGCGAAGGACATTATTTCAGGCATTTGCGCCGTACACGCCAAACTTACACCGAACGCCGTGATCTGCTACGCGATACTTTGCTTCGATGCGGCGCCTCGTTACCGCAAAGCGCTGGCCTGTCGCTTGTACTGCCTTTGCCCTCCGGCTTTGATGACGTTCAACTTACGCATCAGGCACGGACTGTTTCTCTTGGGGTAACGCCTCTTTCCGCATGGTTTGCCAGGGGCTCACGAGCAAGATCTGGCGTGTTGCTTGGCGTTGCCAACGTTCGTTCGGAACGGGTCGAAGCCGATTGCCGACAACTTCTCACTTTGATGCACTCGACGCTTTAGCAGCTCCTTGCCAGCGATTGTTAAGGCGCTGTTTGCCCCTCGCTATGTGTTCTCTCCAACAACGACACGGACCTCCCTCATGCCTGGTTTTCGATATGGACTTGTGGCTCTCGCATCGCTTCTCATAACGTCTGCGCCTCTCTCTGCATGGGCGAATACATCTCCCACACCAGACTCTGCAGCGTTCGTCGCTGAAGACCCGACACTCTCTCAGATGATAGGCAATTCTGTCCCTGGCCTGAGCTGGCAAACACTTGATGGCCAGACACTGGACCTTGTGAAACTGGCTCACAAAGGCCCGGTCTATCTTAAGCTTTGGGCGACCTATTGTATTCCCTGTCGGGCCCAGATGCCTGAGTTTGAGCGACTCTACCAGCGTTATAAGTCACGCATGAGTATTGTTGCCGTGGATATCGGTTTTGGAGAAAAACACGACAAAATCGTCAGTTTTGTCAGAAAAGCAAGTCTAACCATGCCAGTTGTGGTCGATGACGGAAGGCTGAGCGACTGGCTCCATATCCGCGCCACGCCTCTGCACGTACTGATCGACCGTGATGGTCGACTGGCCTATCTCGGCCATCAGGATGGTGCAGTACTCGAGGCGGCACTTGAACGCGTTGTCGCCAAACCCCGTACACAAGCGCACCTTCAATTTGCGGATGTTACACCTGCCCCGCCTCTGGCCGTTGGAGCCGAAGTACCAACTCTGGCACTGAGCGACGCTACGCAGGCTGCAGTGCCCTTCCGTCCAGAGGGCGCAATACGGCCTCAGGTCGTTTTATTTACCGCGCCATGGTGTGAAAGCTATCTTTCTAACATGGATCCGCCGACCGCCCGAAACTGTGCCCGCACACGAGAAATTGCACAGAAACTTGTCACAAACTCCAAGCTCGACTGGACAGTTATCGGCGCGAAACTCTGGACTGAACCAGCAGATATGGCTTCGTTCCGCACCCTGTTCGGTCCCGGATTTCGGATACTGCTGGATGAAAACAATCAAGCCTTTACGAGGTTCGGTATTCGACAGATCCCTGCCGTGGCCTTGATTAACAAGGATGGACGGCTAGTCGAAATGCTCGATGGGTCCCGCCCTGATCTGGGAGTTCAGATCGAAGCATTCGCTAGAAAAATGCCATGAACCGAATTTACTGTACGTGCTGGCCGTCATTTTTTTTGTGCATGCGGCTAGGTCACGTTGACCAAAGACCCAATCCAGAGTTTTGCGGCGGCGATATTGAGGAAACTCATGAAGGATAA
>NZ_JOPF01000030.1:0-4182 GCF_002153595.1 Gluconobacter sp. DsW_056 | reverse complement strand
CATTTTTCCATGGCATGACATGCGAAGCGCGGGACGGGATGACGTCAACACATCTGGATGCCGCCATCACTTCGCTTCTGACCTTATGGGATGCCAACGCGCTGCTCACCACGCCGTGAAACGGTCTGCCAGACATTGATGAGCCTGCAACAGGCCAAGCCTTATGCCGTTAATTCCATATCGACCACTCCATAACTCCTTGACCCTGTTTTGCGCACATATTATGGACCATCCAGTACGGAATTAAATTCCGGAACACATCGCCGTGTCTCGGCCAAGGAATCCAGTTATGAGCAAACAGGACATCGCATTCGTCACGGGTGCCAATCGCGGCATCGGATACAGTATCGCGAAACATCTGATTGCCTCGGGCATCAACGTGATCGGGACCTATCACTCCAACGAAGACGAGGCGAACGCTGCCGAAGCAGCCCTCGTCGGCCAAAATGCAAAACTGCGCATGCTGAAGCTGGATATCGTGGACCATGAATCGTTCGCGGATTTTTCCGGACAGGTCAGAGCACTTCTCTCACATGAGTTCGAGCACAGTGCACTGAGTTATGTCGTTCAGAACGCAGGCAATATCATTCACACTCGCTTCGATGCTGCGACATCCGAACAGCTCGATAACCAGTACAACATCCATTTCAAAGGCCCCTATCTTCTGACGGTGGCCCTCCTGCCCCTGATTCGGGACGGCGGTCGTATTCTCAACATTACCTCTGCCGCGACCCGTTTCTACCTAACGGATCATGGACCTTATTCAGCCATGAAAGCCGCTACCGAAGTCATCTCACTCTACATGGCAAAAGAACTGGGAGAGCGAGGCATTACCGTCAACGCCGTCGCCCCTGGTGCGATCGCCTCGGACTTCGGTGGTGGTCTGGTCCGTGACGATGCCACGATCAATAAAAGCCTTGCAGACATCACACCCCTCGGGCGTGTCGGACAGCCCGACGATATCGGAGCTGCGGTCCGTGCCCTTCTGTCGGACGACATGCGCTGGATGAATGGCCAACGCATCGAGGTGACGGGAGGGCAGTCGCTATGAGGGCCACACAATTCCAAGCGAAGCCAGCCTCATGATCCACGTTATGGCCAGTAGTATCATTCCTGCATCCCTTCCCTCTGTCTGGCGGCTGGTCCGTAATTTTGGCGCCCTTGGACGCTGGTTGCCGGGCGTCAGAAGCTGCGCGATCGAAGGCAATGAGTCCGGTGACCGCGTCGGCGCAATCCGCTTGGTTGAGATGGGGGATGTCGGACTCATCCGCGAACAGCTTCTGGCACTCTCCGACGTGGATCACGCGGTCACGTTCTCGATCGTTGAATCAGCCCTGCCGGTCCGGAACTATCGCTCTACCATCAGCCTTCTTCCCATAACGAAGAGCGACCACACGTTCATCCAATGGCGGGGGCAGTTCGAGGCCCCAGCCGAACATGCCGCCAGTATGGAGGCCCGGATGCCGACACAGATCTACCAGCCAGCTTTCGACAGACTGGCCGAGATACTGGCCTCAGAGACGACATTGTCATGAAGGAACCTAAACCCATGATCCAGTCCCCCTCTAACGCTTCCCGATCAGGCACATTCAGGATTGGCGGCGATCTCGGCATCAACCGGCTTGGTTTCGGTGCGATGCGCATCACTGGCCAGGGTATATGGGGACCGCCCGCCGATCACGACGAGGCCATCCGCACACTGAAGCGCCTCCCAGAACTCGGCGTCAATTTCATCGACACGGCGGATTCCTATGGTCCGGACGTCTCCGAATGGCTGATCAGGGAAGCTCTGCATCCCTATCCCAAAGGATTGGTCATCGCGACGAAAGGCGGCCTCACCCGATCCGGCCCCGACATCTGGAAACCGGTCGGACGGCCGGAATATCTATTGCAGCAGGTGCACAAAAGCCTGCGCAACCTCGGCGTCGAGCAGATTGATCTGTGGCAACTCCACCGGATCGATCCCAGAGTCCCGGCAGACGAACAGTTCGACGCGATCCGCTCCTTCATTGATCAGAAACTGATCCGTCATGCAGGACTGAGCGAGGTCTCTGTCGACAACATCAAAACAGCATCGAAATTCTTCGAGGTCGCGACCGTCCAGAACCGCTACAATCTCGTCGATCGCACCAGCGAGGACGTACTCGACTACTGCACGCAGCAGAACATCGGGTTCATCCCGTGGTTCCCTCTCGCCGCCGGCGACCTCGCCAGGCCGGGATCCATATTGGACACGATGGCGAAGAAATACGGCTCGCATCCAAGCCAGATTGCTCTTGCCTGGGTCCTGATGCGCAGCAAGGCGATGCTTCCGATCCCCGGCACGTCCAAGGTCGCCCATCTGGAACAGAATGTCGCGGCAGCCGACATCACCCTATCCGATGAAGACTTCGCGGCGCTGGACGCAGAAGGCCGCAAGGCGTTCCAGTCAACGCCTTAAGGAAGCGCGTCCGGACAGTTACAATCCCAGTGTCGAAAGACCGGGGTGACTGTCCGGACGCCGTCCCTCAGGCCAGCGGAACAGGCGGTCGGTCGCTGAAATGGGTTGGTCGTTGATTGACGCTGCGCGGTAACGCATCAACCCGTTTTCATCGAACTCCCAGTTTTCATTCCCATGAGACCTGAACCACTGCCCGGCCTGATCCTGCCACTCATAAGCAAAGCGGACCGCGATCCGGTTCTCCTGAAAAGCCCAGAGTTCCTTGATGAGGCGGTATTCCTGCTCGCGCTCCCATTTGCGCGTCAGGAACGCCACGATGTCCTCTCGTCCGTGGATGAATTCCAGGCGATTGCGCCACTGGCTATCGGTCGTATAGGCCTGCGCCACCGTTTCAGGATCCTGGCCATTCCAGGCATCTTCCGCGAGGCGGACTTTCTGAGCAGCCGTTTCAGCATTGAAGGGAGGCAATGGGGGTCGGGACATAGGGAATTCCGCCTCTGGTTCGGGGACGGATCACGAGTTGATCCGAGACCTGTCAGTGTTTTCCAAAAGAGCATTTGACGAAAGGACAACGATCCCTCATTTCAGGCCATGACCAGACAGATCGGTATTCTTCTCTATCCAGACTTCCAGTTGCTCGACGCTGCCGGAGTGACGACAGCCTTCGAGATTGCCGGAGGATTTGGGGAGGTTTCGTATGAGATGACGCCCCTATCCCGCCATGGTGACCTGGTCAGGTCGTCTTCTGGGATGGCGATCGAGACCGTTCCGCTCGCGGCCGCAGGGTCGTTTGATACGCTTATCGTTGTCGGAGGCGAAGGCCACAGGCAGGCTATGAGCTGCCGGGAATTACTCGACTTTATAAGGCATCAGGCCAGAACTGCGCGACGTATCTGCAGTGTGTGTACGGGCGCTTTCCTGCTGGCAGAAGCTGGCATGCTTGATGGCCGTCGTGTGACGACACACTGGCAACAGGCCTCGGCCATGGCAACACAGTTCCCTAAAATCCGGGTTTCGGCAGATGCCATTCATATTCATGATGGCCCGGTTTGGACATCTGCGGGGATCAGCGCTGGCATCGACATGGCGCTGGCGTTGATTGCCGAAGATCTTGGGGCCGATATTGCCCGTCGTACGGCGCAGCAAATGGTGGTGTTCTATCACCGTCCCGGAGGACAGTCCCAGTTCTCGGCACTCCTCGAGATGGCGAGTTCTCAGGAACGCTTTGCCGAACTGTTGGGATGGATCCGGTCTAACCTGAAACAGCGCCTGACCGTGGATATTCTGGCCAGTCAGGCCGGCATGAGCCCCCGCAATTTTTCTCGCAGTTTCCGGGCAGCGGTAGGAATGAGTCCCGCCAGAGCGGTCGAGAAACTGCGTCTGGAAACCGCGCGGGAACGAGTGGAAAGATCCACCCTCCCCATTGAAGCCATCGCCGTCATGACGGGCTTTCATGATCCCGAACGGATGCGACGCGCCTTCTTACGTGAGTTCCATCAGCCGCCTCAGGCTATCAGGCGAAATGCTGCTGCCAAGACGACCTGAGAGTGCTCATTTTTCCTGGACGAGAAGGCGGTTCATTTTGCAAGCAATCCCGATGAGATCCACTTCAATGATGGATCGCGTCTATCCCGCTAGAACAGGTCAAACACGCGGCAAATCAGGACACTTCCTAGCAACTGTGTTTAAGCGGCGGAGCTAATGCGCCATGGCAGGCCTGTTTTGAGGACGGCGTTGGCGAT
>NZ_JOPF01000003.1:0-229592 GCF_002153595.1 Gluconobacter sp. DsW_056 | reverse complement strand
TTTTTCCATGGCATGACATGCGAAGCGCGGGACGGGATGACGTCAACACATCTGGATGCCGCCATCACCTCGCTTCTGACCTTATGGGATGCCAACGTGCTGCTCACCACGCCGTGAAACGGTCTGCCAGACATTCTCGACGGTCATCAACGCGAAGTTTGCCATGCCCCTTTGGAGAAAAGGGCCACAGACGCTCCATCTATTCGTCCGTCAGCCAATACAGGGTGCTCATCTCAATGGGTACTGAACGATCACCTAGAACGGCGATCTTTCATTGTCGGCGACCGTTATACGATTGTGGACATGTCAGCATGGGGCTGGCTGGACCGGGCAGCACGGGTCATGAAAGGTAAAGACGAGCCACTTGAACGCTGGCCCAATCTTGCCCGTTTTATGGACATGATGAACGCTCGTCCAACAGTCGATCGTGCCCATGCCATCATGAACGGGCACGCGTTCAAGACCGTCGGATCAAGACGCGCGTCAGGCCATGTATCCGACCAGTTTCTCCCTGGTGTCAAAAGGAACAATCTCATGAGCGGACCCTCCGATTATACACCCCCCAAAGTCTGGACATGGACGGCACCAAGTGGCGGTAAATTTGCCAGTACGAACCGCCCGACTGCCGGCGCCACCCACGAGCAGACCCTGCCCGTTGGCCGACACCCGCTCCAGCTCTATTCCCTTGGCACACCCAATGGCGTCAAAGTCACGATCCTGCTTGAGGAACTGCTTGCTGCCGGTCATACGCAGGCCGAATATGACGCATGGCTTATTCGCATTGGCGAAGGGGACCAGTTCGGCTCCGGCTTTACGGAGATCAATCCGAATTCCAAAATTCCGGCCCTGGTCGATCATAGCGGCAATCAGCCTCTGGCCGTTTTTGAATCCGGGTCAATCCTGCTGTATCTCGCGGAAAAATTCGGTGCCTTCATTCCCAAAAATATCGTCCATCGGACAGAGTGCCTGAACTGGCTTTTCTGGCAGGTTGGCAGTGCACCTTATCTCGGCGGCGGATTTGGGCATTTCTATGCTTATGCGCCAGAGAAAATCGAATACGCAATCAATCGGTTTGCCATGGAAGCCAAGCGACAACTGGATGTCCTTGATCGGCGTCTCGCGGAAAGCCCTTTCATAGCTGGCGAAGACTATACAATTGCCGATATGGCCATTTTCCCGTGGTATGGTGGCCTGGTAGAGGGTTGGCTCTATAATGATGCTGCCACGTTCCTGAGCGTTCAGGATTATCCCCATCTCAGGGCATGGGCGGACCGACTTCTGGAACGACCTGCCGTTCAGCGTGGTCGTATGGTCAACCGGACATCCGGAGATCTCTCAAGCCAGCTTCATGAACGTCACGACGCTTCCGATTTCGAGACAAAAACGCAGGATCGTCTCGGCAGCAAGACATAGATCATCGACGTCCGGTTTCTTTCACGCACTTCCGAAACCGGACATGCCGCTTCCCCCTAATTCGACTGTCTGCTCAAGAGAACCAGAACAGACAGGCGGCAACTGCCTCATGCCAGACATGAGCATACCGATTGGAATGCCCAGAAGCGGACGTTTGCAGAGAGTTTGGCTGGCAGACATTGAGAGCCTGCACAGCGATCTCGCCTAACTCCTGATCTCTGGCATTGATCGAGGCATGAAAGACCTTCCCGGCATTATCATTCTCTTTTCGTAACAGACAAGCTTATGCTCCCCTGATCTCGAAGGCCTAGGCGAATGACGGTCATTGGGTCCTGGCTGTCCGCATGCCCACACTGTCGGGTATCGGCCGCATGCCGGGTCAGGTTCAAGTAAGGCTGTGCGCCTATGCTCGTGGGCCGAGATACGGAACCGAATACCGATAAGGATGCACGCCGCATGTTGCCACCCCGCCTTGATGGCCGTGACGCTAGCGTCGATCGGGGGGCAGCCGCGCCGCCTTCCTCTAAAGGAACTCCCGTCAGGGCAGACGCCGGGTCGGCAGATAAATTCGCCTTGATGATGAAGCAGGAGGCGCCCCTTTCTACGAGGGAGAAAATCGCGCGAACCGAACAGCAGAACCTGCACCAGACGCTGACTTCCGTCTCGGCAATGGTGCAACGGGAAACCACGAAGAGGACGCCGACGCTTTCGTTCCTCAACCCCGAATGGTCGGCGACGCAGCGCACGGCGGCGATAAACAGCGCCTTGTCCGGAAAGATGCACGACGTCGATGCTGGACAGACTTACGACAAGCTTACTCATGGGCAGATGCCACAGCATCGCGCGCAAGTTCTGAATTACTTCGGCACGATGCCGAAAATCGATCTGCAGAAACATACCGATCTCGATACGGCCGCCCCTGTCTTCGGTGCCTACACACGGGAGAAGTATGAGAATGTGACGGGTATTGCGAACAAATTTACCAAATACGACCGTACCACCAAACTGAATCGTCCAATGCAGCCTCATGAAATCGCCGACGGTGTGGCGAGCCTCAATTCTTTGAAGCAGCACTGGCACAGCATGCCCGCCTTCGAAGGAACAACTGTCCATCGCGTGGTCCACGCCGGCACCGGGGAGGACGCGCTACACGCGGGCGCGAGCTTGACCAAGCACAACCCGACCAGCACGTCGGTGGCAACCGATCTTAGTCGTCTCGGGCCGGACAAGGTCGCCGAGAAGATCAGGATCGTCAGGGACAAAGATGCGATCCTCCCGGTCGATACGCGGCCAGTCAGCACTTATACCCACGAAGGCGAGATCCTGCTGCCGCCGGGCACGCGGTTCAGCAAGATCAAGGACAGCGAGAACGGCGCGGCGGCCGAGTTCGAGGCCCACCTGCCCACACGCTTACCGCCGACTATTTCGGGACCGAAGCCCAGTCGGACGCCCTAGATGTTCAGAGCGGTTTCTGCGCGAACTGAATCGCAAGGGATTCCCAACCTGACGGTGATCTGATTCAAGATAACGGCCGAAATAGAGGCCGGCGCTGGATGTCATCACGTACGCTGTCTCTGGATCTACGTGCCGCCTGGCCGATGGTGGCGACCATGTCGCAGTCGGCACGCTGTGACGCTTTATCGCCCGGCACCAGATTACATGGAAAAAAGAAGTCCGCTCACGCCCTCATCTCGGGCATACAGGAAACTCGCGGCATTTCCTGAAAGCGGTTACCTGTCGTCGGTCATGACATTACTGCTCATCGACAAATGTTCCGACTATGAACAGCCATACAGCGCAGCCACGACCACAATATCGGGAAGAATTTTCTCAGCCTGTTACCAGTTTATGACAAATGCCCTCAAGCTGGCTGTTCGCACTCAGATAGCCTGGCCGCCGGAGACCTCGATCCGTTGTGCATTAACCCAGCGATTGTCCTCGGACAGCAGCGAGGCGATCATCGGGCCGATATCATCCGGCACTCCAGGGCGCCCAAGTGCGGTTGCTTCCGCGATGTGCCGGGCCACGTCCGGATTGTCCCGCACTACACCGCCTGAAAAATCCGTCTGGATGGCGCCGGGTGCAACTGTATTGACGGCAATACGGCGTGGGCCAAGTTCCTTTGCCATGTAACGTGTCATGACTTCCACCGCCCCTTTCATAGAGGCGTAGGCGATCCGGCCAGGGTAAGAGAAACGGGTCAGCCCGGAAGAGATGTTCACAATCCGGCCGCCATCCGCGATCAATGGCAGTAGCGCCTGCGTTAGAAAGAACGGGCCTTTCACGTGAACACGATAAGCTGCGTCGAGATCTTCCTCCGTCACCTCGCCGAACAGACCGCTATGCGACGTCCCTGCCATGTTGATGAGGTAATCGAAACGCTCAACCCCCCAGTCGCCCAACACACGTTGAATTTCATTGGCAAAGGGCGGAAAGGTATGAGTATCGCCAGTATCGAGTTGCAAGGCCACAGCGCGGGCTCCGCTGCGTTCTACGCTGGCGACAACCGCGTCAGCAGCAGCCCTGTTGGCGTGATAGGTGAAGATCGATGAAACACCGCGTCGTGCAAGCGCCTCGACCGTCGAACGCCCGAGGCCTCGGCTTCCACCTGTGACGAGGGCAATTGTTTTGACTTCAGGCATGGGACTCTCCGTTTGGTGGGAACCCCATATTGCTCATCCCATCGCCCGTTCGATAAGATCATCCTTTCCGAAAGCATTGTTTTGCATCATGGAACAATCCCATGGACAGGCTTGCCACGCTCGATCTTTTTATCCGCATTGTTGATCGCGGCAGCTTCAGTGCTGCGGCAGCCGCCTGTGGTGTTTCACGACCTGTCGCGACCGCTGCGATCAAGGCGCTGGAGAGCAGGCTTGGCACCCGATTGCTGCAACGTTCGACCCGGCACGTCCGGCCCACGGTGGAAGGAACCGCCTATTATCGGCGCTGCATCGCGATCCTGGCCGATCTCGAGGACGCGGATCGTGAAGCGGCTGGAACTGTTTCCGGCATTTTACGCGTGGACGTCGTCGGCTACCTCGCGCGCACCATCCTGCTGCCGGCGCTGCCCGAATTTTTCATGCGGCATCCCGCCCTGACCGTCCATCTCGGAGAGGGCGAACGGTTTGTCGATCTGGTCCGGGAGGGTGTGGATTGCGTCGTGCGGGCCGGCCCTCTTGCTGACAGCGACATGGTGGCCCGCCCCCTGGGGGTGATGGAAGAAATCACAGTGGCCAGTCCGGACTATCTGGCGCGGCATGGAATGCCCACGACACCGGAGGACCTTCAAGGCCATCAGATGATCGGTTTCGTATCGTCGCGCACCGGCCAGCCCCTGCCGCTGGAGTTCACGCGCGGAGACGAAGTGATCGAGATCATACTGCCGACGCAACTCCTGGTCAGTGGCGCTGAAGCCAGTGCCGCGGCCGCGCGGCAAGGCTTTGGCCTCGTGCAGGCCCCACGTTACCGCTTCATTGATGATCTTGCGACTGGCAGGTTGATTGAGGTTTTGACCGATTTTCCGCCGACACCCACACCGCTCTCGGTGCTCTATCCGAGCAACAGGCAACTTTCTCCGCGTGTACGTGTCTTCGTCGACTGGTTGGTGGAGATTATCGGCTCCGGGCTCCTTCCGAGCGCGTGAGGTCTGCCGCGAGAAGCCCGGCATCGACAAAATCAAACCTGATGTCGTCGACCACCGCTTTCCGGAAGGATCAGCCGTCTGTTGATCGGGTTAATTCTTCCCAATCCGCAATTTCCTTTTCCAGACGAGAAAGACGGTCACGCACCAGTTGCAGAGCATCGTTCCCCAAAAGGAGTTGAGGTGGAGGCGTGTCCGACGCAACCAACTGAAGCACTGCCGCGGCGAGTTTCGCCGGATTGCCCAGTTGTCTGCCGTTCTTCTCGTGTCGAGCAGCCCGGATCGGCTCGAACAGAGTATCATAGTCTCCGATCGAGCGCTCAGTCCTCACCATCGAACGCCCGGCCCAGTCTGTGCGGAATGATCCGGGGCACAGTGCGGTGACATGAACGCCGAAGGGCGCCATTTCCGTGCGCATGACCTCCGAAATGCCCTGCAAAGCGAATTTGCTACCACAGTAAGACGCCAAACCCGGCATGGTGATCAGACCACCCATTGATGTCACGTTCACAATAAACCCGCGACGACGTTCGCGAAAGTGGGGCAGGAAGGCTTTGGCGACTGCAACAGCTCCGAAGACATTCACGTCGAACTGGTGGCGCATTTCCTCTAAAGGGGATTCTTCCAGAATACCTTCATGACCATACCCGGCATTGTTGATGAGTACGTCAACCGGACCGTGATCTTCTTCTGCCTGTGCGACGATGGCGGGAATACGATCGAACTCGGTGACGTCACACAGGACCACGCAAACATCCGGCAGTTGCTCCAGTAACGACGCTCGTGCGGTTTGCGAACGGACTGTACCAATCACCCGATGACCTGCTCCAAGGGCAGCCTGTGCGATGGCCAACCCGAAGCCTGAATTGGCGCCTGTGATGAAAAAAGTCTGCTTTGTCATGGCTCTGCTCTGTTTGATTGCATTCATGCCTTGACCAATAATATTAAAATGGTGCGCCATCTATTGCGGTTCCTCTGATATTCTTGCCTGATTCTATGATCCCTCATTCCACACCCTCTGCTCTCCCTGTTCTAGCCGCCGCACTCGCACCGCGAACTGGTTACAACGCCACGCTTTTGCCCGGTATCCGCATCCTGCGTTCCGAGACCGTCCTTGAAGATGTGCCAGTCCTTTATCGCCCTGGTGCAGTCTTTGTATTGCAAGGGGCCAAACAAGGTTTCCTCAATAGCGAGGTCTACCGCTATGACGCCGACCATTACCTTGCAGTCTCGGTTCCCGTACCTTTTCGGATGGCGTCGCAGGCCAGCTCCGACCAACCTCTGCTGGCCATCTACTTTGATTTTGACCTGCATCTGGCCGCTGAAATTGTGAGAGCCCTGGAGGGACACGTTGGTCATGACGGGGGAGTGCGAGCAAAAAGCATGGTTTCAAGTCGGATGATGCCTTCCATTGCGGATGTGCTCCAGCGTCTGCTTCACGCTCTCCACCATCAGAAGGAACTTGCCATTCTTGGTCCGGGGCTACTCAGGGAATTGCATTATCGTGTCCTGATAGGTCCACAGGGGAACGCCCTGATGGCAGCGCTGCGTGGCAACGACACGACAGACAGGATCGTACACAGCCTGACACTGATCCGCGAACGTTATAATGCCAGACTGTCGGTACCAGAACTGGCTGCCGAGGCCGGTATGAGCGTTCCTTCCTATCACGCCGACTTCAAGGCCCTCACTGGAACAACTCCAATCCAATACATCAAGGCTTTGCGGCTACACGAAGCCCGGTTGATGGTTGCACGGCGTAAGAGTTCGATGGCCATGATTGCTGCCGAAGTTGGCTATGCCAGCCCCGCCCAGTTCAGTCGGGACTTCAAACGCCACTTTCATCGCACCCCAAGCGAGGAGGCTAAATGGATGCAAGAACATCTGGGAGAGCCGACACAGGCTCGGCGCCAAAATCTCGCACCCGAGATCGGCTGACTGTACACTGGCTCTTAGGCGGCGTGGACGAATTCTGGACCGGGTACCAGAATAAAAAGGACTGTTGTGGGCAATGAAAATTCCGAATTTCCAGAGCGCGCTTCATGCTCCGCTGAAATTGCGACTGGAACACGAATAGGGCTCGACCCCACCCATTCGTTCCAGCAACTCGTGGTTTTCACGCCCCAGGCCAAGAGCAGCCCTCTCCCACGCCTGAAACGCATAGCCAAAAAATATTCAAATCCTGTACCCCATCCTCCGATAGAGCCCGTTAATTACCGAAACACTGCGTCTCGCCTCGGCCAGATCCGGCGTTTCGTCCGTATTGTCGTAGCCGAACCCCATATCGTCACCCAGCCATTGGACAACGATGCCATCTCTTCGGGAAACGACATAAACATTCTCGAAACTCATGCTGCACAGCGCCTCCGGCTGGGGAATAAGCCATGCAATCTGTCCGCGCACGGGAACAATGCTGGTGTCATTCCAAAGTGCCCGCGCACCATACCCGGTACAGTTGATGAAAACCGGCTCCGGAAGAGCCGTCAGTTCCGACGGGTGATGAAGGGTCAGGACCTTGACCCTGCCGCCCCGCTCCAGAAACTGCCGCATCAGGTAATCCGAATAACTGGCCACATTGAAAATCAGATTGGGCTTTTTGTGTACTTCCGAATAGGGAAGCCGACTGTCGTCCACCCGGATCAGATCTCCCTGCGGTTCGATGTCCCGGATACGCTCGTCCAGTCTGGCAAAACCGATGGGATCGGCATGCGGAGCCGCGGGTTCACGGGAATGCAGTCCATAGAACGTATCCCATTCCACCGGATTTCCCGGCAGCCCCTGAAGGCTCTGGTAACAGGAGAACGAATACCGGGCCATGCTCTCCCAACGTTCGGCAAATTCCGGCGTAACGGCGTCTGCGCGGGCAATACGGGAGGAAGGCGTCCAGCTCCCGGACGCCCGTGACGAGCGGACGAACGGCGGCAGAGCCTCGGTATAGATCGTCACCTGCGCGCCAGCCTGTTGGGCAACGATGGCCGTCGTCAGTCCGATCGCGCCACATCCAATCACCCCGATATTGCGACTGACAGGCAATGCCCGCTCCACAGCCAGCTTCGCACTGCCCCAGGACAGCGACCAGCCGCTTCCCCCATGCCCGTAATTATGGACGACCGTCTTGTGTCCCACATGATCGACCTCCAGACGTGGCCCGGCAGCCCTGAACGGACGCAGACAAACCGTAATCCGGTCGATCCTGTCCGTCCGCGCCCGGATCACCGGAATGGAACGGACGTCAGCATCCAGATCAGGGTTGAAAAGAGGTCTGGTCGCGCAGGCGGAGAGGCTGGAAAGGCCGACAACGGACGCGCCTCCTGCCATGACATGCCGACGGGAAAGAAGAGGCATCGTAAAACCTTCCGGCTGGGACAGGGAGTTCATGAGGCAATGAGCATCAGGGAAGCCGGATGGAAATGGAATTCTCAAAAAACCCGCAAAGCATAGCCTCAGGTTATGGGCTTTGCTGAAGAATGCTCCCAGCCACATCTCCTTTTGCAAAAGAAACGTAAAAAGGGTTTCATTCATCCGGAAGGTTCCGGATGCCCCATCTGGTGGCGCCGCGAAACATTCAGAAACCCCGCCTTCAGAACAAGGACCGCCAATGCGCCTGCGCCAGATCGAAGTTTTTTATGCGATCATGACGACGGGTTCGCTGCGACGTGCCGCGGAACTGCTGCATGTCTCACAACCGGCCGCCAGCAAGGTCCTGCGCTACGCCGAGCAGTCGCTGGGATTTGCCCTGTTCGAGCGGGCGGGAGGACGGCTTGTTCCGACGCGGGAAGCCCGCATCATGCTGCCGCATGTCAACGCCATTTTTGAAAAACTGTCCGATCTCAAGCGCCTGACCGACAATCTGCGCTATGCGCGCGACGGACACTCGATCAGTATCGGATGCGTCCCAAGTCTGGGTCTGAGTCTGGTACCGCGCGTGGTGCAGCGTTACCGCAAGGATCACCCCGGCATGGAACTGACGATTGATGCCATGCACGGCACCGAAATCGTCTCACGCATCATGAACCATGACCTCGATCTCGGGATCGTCTTCGGCGACTACACATTCGAAGGGATGACGGCGCTGCATCTTGCGGACATCCCGCTGATGATGATCGACGGCGAGGACGGCGAAGGCCCCGTCAGCGTCACCGACATCAATCCCGAGCGCTATATCGGCTTGAGCGAAAACGATCCCACGGCCCGCATGCTCGACATGCTGCTCGAAGAAGCCGGCGTCCCGGCCAAAACCCATGTGCGGGTCCGGACCCATTTCATGGCCGCCGAACTCGTGCGCCTCGGGGGAGGATGCGCCATCGTGGATGCCGTAACGGCCCTGCACCATCCGGGACTGGCACCCCCCCGCCCCCTCTCTCCGCCCCTGAGCGTCAGCTGTACCGTCCTGTTCCGGGCCGATCATGCCCTGTCACATATTTCGCAGGACATCCTCGCCCTGCTCCGCAGCGAACTGGACGTCGATCTGCGCGCCCTGAAAAAATGACGGACGCCGCTTAACCCGGAGTTAAGGGCACCCCGCATCTTAAGGCAGGACAGGCGCAGCATTTCATGCTCTGAATCGGGCATCTTTCGTCACGGCTTCCGCCTGGTCGGGAGCCGGAAAACCGCACCCAGAGCCGTCCATGATCCAGCCTCTCCGACAGTCCCTCATGCGCGCCATCCCGGTAGCGCTCCTTCTTTGCACGGCATACGCCACCCACGCCGCAACACTACCGGCGGGATTGACCGAGCAGGTCATCACCAACACGGTGGAACGCGCCCGCTCGGCCTTTAACGTGCCTGGAATTGCAGTGGCCGTGGTGCAGGACGGCGAAGTCGTGTTCAGCCGCGGCTATGGACGACGCACCCAGGACAGCGCGAGCGCACCGGTCGACAGCCGCACGATGTTTGCCATCGGCTCCAACACCAAGGAATTCACTGCAACCGCACTGGCGCAACTGGTGGATCAGGGCAGACTGGGATGGAATGACCGCGTGATCGACCATATGCCGGAATTCCGCGTGGCCGACCCCGCCATCACGCGGGACTTCCGCGTCTCGGACCTGCTGACGCATCACAGCGGCATGGGACAGGGCGCAGGAGACCTGATGCTGTTTTCACACAGCACCTTCACCCGCCCGGAAATTCTGGCGGGCCTGCCCTTCATGCCCTTCACGGCCCCTTTTCGCAGCACATACGCCTACAACAATCTTCTGTACGTCGTGGCCGGCGCTCTCGTGGAACGCATGACGGGCCAGAGCTGGGAAGAGGTCGTCCAGAAGCAGTTGATTGATGCCGCGGACCTTCCCGCCTGTCAGAGCACACCGCCCGTCAAAGGGCAGACGAACGTGGCCATCGGCGAAGGCGAAAGCAGCATCCTGCCGGACCGCAGCGCCCTGCGCCTGCCCGGCGTGGCCCCGGCAGGCGGCATCTGGTGCAGCGCCGATGGCGTGACGCGCTGGGCCCAGACCTACCTCAATGGCGGCCGCGCCCCGAACGGCCGGCAGGTCTTCAGTCAGGCCAGCCGCGATGCGCTCTGGGCACCACACGGACTGCTGCCGCTGCCCGACACGGCAGAAGCCACACAGACCCATTTCCGCGCCTATGGTTACGGCTGGTTCATGGAGGATTTCTTCGGCCTCAAACGCGTCTGGCACACGGGCACCATCAGCGGCATGGTCAGCTATGTGACGTTCCTGCCAGAACGGAAATCAGCCATTATCGTTCTGACCAACCATTACAGTCATGCGGCCCCTTTCGCCATCGCGACGGAACTCAGCGCCTATGTGGCGAACGGCAAAAGTGCCGACTGGGTCACGTATTTCCAGAACGCACAAAATGCCAAAGAGGCGGCCGACAGGAAAAAAGCCGCCGAAACCGGCCCCGGCTCGCCCGCCCGGCCTTTCATCACCCTCTCGCATGAGGCGCAGCAGGATTATGTCGGAACCTATCGCGACGACTGGCGCGGCCCGATCACGATCAGCCGCCGGGGAAAGGATCTGCGGATGTCTTTCAGCCATGCTGATGGCCTGACCGGAACGCTCTCCGCCCTGCCACATGACCTGTTCACTGTCCGCTGGGATGACCGTGCGCAGGACGCTGACGACGATTCCTATGTCCAGTTCGAACGCGACCTGTCCGGTCAGGTGAGCGGTCTGAAAATGCAGGTCATCGGCTCCGATTTCAGCTTTGATGCTCAGGATCTTCACCCGAAAAAAATTCATCCCTCTCCGGAAGCGCCCAAACCCTGACTGCCTGTTCCCATTGCAAAACAACGCCTTAACCGCAGGTTATGGGAGGATGGCCTCTTTGCATTGGCCCGACCGGTTTGGGAAATGTAGGTTTTGGTCATGATAACGGCGCAGGAGACCGCAGCATCTCCCCGCGCCCAGCCTCTGGACGCTCAGGATTTTTATGGCCGGCAAACGGACCATCACCATCATCGGCGGAGGCGTTATCGGCCTGACAGCCGCCTACGCCCTCGTCCGGGAAGGACATGACGTCACCCTGATCGAACGCCGCGAGGACGTCGGGCAGGAAGCCAGCTTCGCGAATGGCGGTCAGCTCAGCTACCGCTATGTCAGCCCGCTGGCCGATGCCGGGATCGCGCGGGACGCCCTAGGCTGGCTTTTCCGCTCCAACTCCCCGATTTCCCTGCGACTGAAAGCCGATCCGTCCCAGTGGCGGTGGCTGCTCGCGTTCCTGTGCGCCTGCAACCGGCAGACAAACCGTCGCAATGCCGCAGTCCTGCTTGATCTGGCCCTCAGCGGACAGGCGGAACTTCAGACCTATCGCGAGGAAGGCTTACGGGACTTCCTGTGGCGGCGTCCGGGCAAGCTCGTCCTGTACCGCAACGCCGCCACCTTCCGCAAAGCCGCGAAATCCGTCAGCGATCCGGAACGCCAGCGCGCGCTCTCCCCTTCCGAATGCACCGATATCGAACCGGCCTTCGCAGGTCTGCGCGGACAGATTGCAGGCGGCATTTTCTCGCCTGAAGACGAAGTCGGAGACTGCTTCCTGTTCTGCGAAGCCCTGCGCGAAGCCCTCGCGGCGGCGCCGAACTTCCGTCTCATCCACGGCAACGCCGCGCTCACGGCCGGTTCGAAAAACCGCTGCGCCGTCCTGCTTGATGGCAAGCCATTCGAGACCGATCTCGTCGTTCTCGCAGCCGGGATCGCCTCCCGCAAACTGGCCCGCCCCTTAGGGATCGACCTGCCGCTTTACGGCCTGAAAGGCTACAGCCTGAGCACACGCCCGCGCCCCGGCCTCGTCCCTTCGGTCAGCGTAACGGATTACGATAACCGCGTGGTCTATGCCGGGCTAGGCGACCGTCTGCGGGTTGCCGCGATGGTCGATATCGGCGCGCAGGACACACATCTGAACCCCAAACGCCTCCGCGAACTCCGCACGCTCGTGAACGAAACGCTTCCGGGCGCGCTGGGCCAAGGCACAGGGGGTCAGGGCGACGATACGCCCTGGGCCGGACTGCGCCCCGCCACCCCCACCGGCGTTCCGATCATCGGCCGCACACGGTATGACAATCTTCTGCTCAATGTCGGGCAGGGCGCCCTTGGCTTCACACTTTCGGTCGGCTCGGCCCTGAGACTGAAAGAGATCGTGGCCGGGTGCAATTCCCGCGCCATCAGTTGAAAAAGGAACAGGCTCTTATGCAGGCCACCCGCCGCACGGTTCTTCTTGGCGGCGTCGCCGCCACCCTGTCCGCGCCGGGATGCAAAGCCCGTGCCGCAGCGCCTCTTCAGGGGCTGGCAGGCCTCGGCCAGCCGGTCGAAATTCTGGAAGACCGCTGGGGCGTCCCCCATGTCCGCGCCCAGAGCATCCCCGACGCCTTTTTCGCAGACGGCTATCTGATCGCCCGCGATCGCCTGTGGGAGCTGGATTTCGGCCATCGCCAGTCTCTGGGGCGTCTGGCGGAAGTCTTCGGCCCGGCCTTCCTGCCTTCCGACACCGCCAACCGACTGGTGCTGTTCCGCGGTGATGCCGAGGGCGAACTCGCGGCCTTTCCTCAACTGACCCAGGACTGCGCCCGCGCCTATGTCGCCGGGATCAATGCACGCATCGCGGAAGTCACCGCAACGCCCGGCCTGCTGCCTCCGGAATTCGGCATTTTCGCCACCACACCCCTGCACTGGGATGTGCTGGACCTGATCCGCATCCGCGCCGAAGTTACCGGCAACACCCGCACCGAAATCCGCCGCGCCCGACTGGCCGCTCGTGGAGCACTGGCTTACGACGCCCTCATCACGCCGCTGGAACCCGTCCATGACCTGCGGGTGCCGGATGGTCTGGACACAGCCGCCATCAGCGAAGCCGATCTCGGACTGTTCGGCGTGCTTCAGGCCCCGCTGCCCCGCCACGACATCCGCGCCGCAGCCGATGACGGCACGCGACGGCGGAATGAGGGCAGCAATGCCTGGGTCATCGCCCCCTCCCGCACCGCAACCGGCCGTCCCATTCTGGCCAACGACCCGCATCTGTCCTTCGGCGTGCCCGGCCCGCGTCACGTCATCCATCTGACGGCGCCGGGGCTGGATGTCATCGGTGGCGGCGGCGCGGGCATGCCCGGCGTCATGCAGGGCCATAACGCGACGATCGCCTTCGGACGGACGAATTTCCATATTGATCAGGAAGACCTGTTCATTCTGCGCACCAACCCCGCCGATCCGCTGCTTTATGCCCATCAGGGCGGCTGGAAACGCATGGAACAGGTCGAGACGCGGATTGCAGTCCGTGGCGAGGCCGAGCGCGTGGTGAGCCTGTTCTATTCCGTGCACGGGCCGGTCGTCTCGCGCGATCCGGCACGCAACCGCGCCACGGCGGTCTCCGCCACCTGGCTCGCCCCCGGTGCGAACGGGCTTCTGGCCAATATCGGGATCAATCTGGCCCATGACTGGCCCAGCTTCCGCGAAGCCCTGCGCGTCCATACCAGCCCGACCAATTTCACCTATGCCGACACCAGGGGCAATATCGGCTGGCAGGCCGCAGGCGGTCTGCCCCGTCGTGCACCGGGACATTACGGGCTGATGCCCGCACCGGGAGACGGGCGGTATGACTGGCAGGGCCTTCAGCCGCTCGAAGCCCTGCCCAGCAGCTTCAACCCCGCACGCGGCTGGTTCGGAACGTCGAATGAAATGAACCTGCCCCCCGGCTATCCGGTGGAGGAACGGCGCGTCAGTTTCGAATGGCGCGACGGCTTCCGACACGAGCGCGTGGCCCAGATGCTGGATGCAACCCCACGTGCGACCCTTGCGGACAGTGTAGCCCTGCAACACGACACATTCTCCGTGCTGGCCCTGCAAATGGTCCGGCTCTTGCCCGACGTGCCGCCTGACCTTGCCGCAGAGGCCGCAGTGCTCAAAGCATGGAACGGTCGCGTGGATGCTTCAAGCGCCGCTGCCGCGCTATATGAAGTCTGGTGGACGCGCCTGGAACGCGCCCTGCACGCGCTCATCATCCCGGCCGCTCTGCACGACTTGCTGCCGGGCCCCGTGAACGCCACGGTTCAGCTCTCCCTGTTCCAGTCTCCCGATGCCCGCTTTGGCGCAGATCCGGTGAGCGCGCGGAACAGGATGCTCGTCGAACAGTTCCGGGAAGCCGTTCAGGAGTTGCGGAAGCGCCTCGGCCCGCTCCCCGCCGCATGGCGCTGGGGGGCACTCCATACCATCACGCTGCGTCATCCGCTCGCTTCCGTCCCGGCCATCGCGGCGGCTTTCCCCACGGTCGGCGGCCCCTCGGCCCAGAGCGGCGGGGACCCCTATACCGTCATGGCCCGCTGGTACAGCCCCCAGACCGGCGGTCCCGACGCCTATGCCACGACCGGAGGTGCCAGCTATCTGATGGTGTGTGACGTCGGCCACTGGGACCGCTCGCTGTATCTCAACTTCCCCGGACAGTCCGCCGATCCGAAATCGCCGCATTACGCCGATTTCCTGCCCGTCTGGCTGCGCGGCGCCATGCAGCCGCTGTCCTTCAGCACCCACAGCGTCGATGCCGCCGCGGTCCGCCGTATCACGCTGCGGCCTGAGGCCCAACCATGACCGTCAGGCGCCTCACACTCGCCGCCATCGCCGTCCTGTCATCCGCAGCACACGCCCAGACACACGCCCAGACACATGCCCAGTCCGCCACCGAAACCACCCACGCGCTGGATCGCATCCTGACACAGGGCGAAGTCCGTCCGCTGGCCGCCATCGCCGCCGTCCGTCTGCGGCACGGTCGCGTCGTCTACAGCTATTACGGCGGATTTGCACGAAGGACCCCGGACGAAACGGTTCCCGTCGGACCACAGACCCTCTTTCGCATCGCCTCAATCTCGAAAGTCGTCACGACCATCGGGCTGATGGAACTGGTCGAGCAGGGCAAGATCGACCTCGATCACGATGCCTCGGACTATCTGGGCTTCCGGCTCCGTAACCCGGATTTCCCCCAGACACCCATCACGGTGCGGATGCTGCTCAACCACACTTCCAGCATCCGCGACGCCGATAGTTACACGCTCCCTCCTGACCAGAAAATCAGCACGTTCTTCGACACCACCCGCAAACCCGGCGACCCCGGCTACCATTTCGCTCACCGCGACGGACACGCGCCGGGCACATGGTTCAGCTACTGCAATCTCTGCTACGGCCTCATCGGCACGATCATGGAACGTGTCAGCGGCGAACGCTTCGACCGCTACCAGCAGACGCATGTGCTGGCCCCCCTCGGGATCGACGGCGGTTATAACCGCACGGCCCTGCCCCATCCCGAACGCCTCGCCACGCTCTACAGCCACCAGCCCAACGGATGGGAGGCAGAAACCGACACCCAGCCCCTGACCCCAAGCTGGAGCGCCGCCTCCCTCGCCCCCTACACGCCCGGAACCAACGGCACGCTGTTTTCCCCCCAGGGCGGCCTGCGTATTTCCATGGAAGGGCTGACCCGGCTGGCCCGCTTCATGCTCGGCCACGGCACGCTGGACGGCAGGACGCTGCTTTCGGCCCACAGCATCGCCCAGATGCAGACCCCCACCTGGCAGTATGACGGACAGAACGGCGACTGCCCCTACCCGATCGCCAGCTACGGCCTGAGCATGGCCCGACTGACCGGAGCGCGGGATTCTTCGGGCCGCGAAACCCGGCCCTATAAAGGCTATTCCGGCGATCTGGCCGGCCATCTCGGGGATGCCTATTCGCTGCATTCGGGCTTCTGGTACGACCCCGCAACCGGCGACGGCTTCCTGTTCGCCGCAGACGGCTTCCCCGACGCCGGACTGGAACGTCCGGGCACCTATTCATCATTCACCCGCGTCGAGGAAGAGATCTTCACAGCCCTCGCCGGAGCCGGGAAAGACATTCCATGACCCTTCGCCTGTCCCTCTTCGCCGCCTCGGCGCTCCTCGCCACCACAGTCTCTGGCGCAGTCTCCGGCGCAAACGCCGCCCCCACGCAGGACAAAACCCAACTGGGTGCCCTTCTGGCCATGCCCTATGCCAACGGCCTGACCGGCGCTGCGAAATCGGCGCGTCTGGCCTGGGTCGAACGTCGGGACGGCATCCGCAACATCCTGATCTCGGACGGAGGCGCTGCCCCCCGCCGGGTCACGGCCTATACGCAGGATGACGGGACCGATCTGTGGGGCCTCGCTCTCAGCCCGGACGGGCGGACACTGGCCTTCGTCGAAGGCGGCGATGCAGAATATCCCAACGACCACGCCCCCAATGCCGGCAACGCGGCCATCCCGGGCAAGGAAACCGTGCGTGTCCTCCTGCCCGATGGCCGGACCATCACTGCCGGAGAAGGGCACAGCCCCGTCTTTTCCCCGGACGGACGCCTGCTGGCTTTCATGCGCGGCAGTGCCCTTCTGGTTGGACAGCCGGGCCAGACGCCGCGTGTGGTCATGACCACGCCGGGCGAGATCACCGCCTTGCACTGGTCTCCGGACAGCCGCCGCCTCGCGCTCGAAATCGACCGTGGCTCCCACAGCCTGATCGCGCTCTGGGACACCAGAAACAGCAGCGCCGCACCCGTGTTCCTGCCCGCCGCACTGGGCCACGACCAGAACGCGACCTTCTCGCCAGACGGCCGCGCCATCGCCTTCGTCCAGGCCTATCACCCCCTGATGACGGCCGAACGCGGCAAGGGACATTTCTGGTCCCTGCAGGTCTATGACACCGCCTCCGGCGCGGAGCACACGCTCTGGACCGCACCGGAAGGCACGGGAAACCGCTTCTGGGCGCCCGAAGGCATGGACCTGACATGGACCCGCAGCGGACAGCTCCTGTTCCCCTGGGAAGGCAGCGGCTGGCTGCGCCTCTGCGCCCTCAGCGTCACCTCTGGCTCTGGCGCAACACCACGCTGCCTGACGCCGGATCAGGCCGAAATCGCATCCTACCGTCTGTCAGCGGATGAAACACGCCTCCTCTACACGGCCAATATCGGCGATCCGGATCACTGGCGCGCCTGGTCCCAGCCCCTCGATAACAGCCAGCCCATAACCCTCAGCGCACCCAACGAACAGGTCATGGACCTCACACGGGCGGGACCGGCCATCGCCATGATGGCCACAGGCACAAACCAGACCGCCCATCCGGTCGTGCTCCAGAACACTGTCCGGCACCTCCCCATAACCCCCGCCGCCCCGAACGGCTTCACATTCACGCCCCCTCAGGTCGTCCATTTCCGCAGCGAGGACGGCCGCGACATTCACGGACAACTGTTCCTGCCGCCCGCCGAAACACCCGGCCCGCATCCCGCGCTGGTCTTCGTGCATGGCGGCCCCCACCGCCAGATGCTCCCGGCCTTCAATCCGATGGGCTATTATTCCAATGCCTACGCCATGAACCAGTTTCTGGCATCGCGCGGATATGTCGTGCTGGCCGTCAATTACCGCAGCGGCACCGGCTACGGCGTGGACTTCCGAACCGCCCCCGGAATCGGCCGTTCAGGTGCGAGCGAATACAAGGACGTTCACGCAGCCGGACTGTTCCTGCGCAGCCGCTCGGATGTGGTCCCTGGCAAGATTGGCATCTGGGGCGGAAGCTGGGGCGGCTATCTGACCGCCCTCGCCCTCGCCCGCAACAGCGACCTGTTCGTAGCCGGTGCAGATTTCCACGGCGTCCATGACATGACGGAGCCAGATCATTCCGGCCTTTCCCCCGAAGAAAAACAGCGGGAAAAGGACAGCGAGTGGCGCTCCTCCCCGATCGCCGAGATCGCCCACTGGCGCTCACCCGTCCTGCTGATCCACGGCGATGACGACTTCAACGTCGAATTCGAACAGTCCGTCCTTCTGGCCCGCATGCTCGTCGAGCGGAACATTCCGTTTGAAGATCACGTCTTCCCCGGTGAACGCCACGCCTTCCTGCGAACACAGGACTGGTTGCAGGCCTATCTGTGGACGCTGCATTTCCTTGACGCAAAGCTGGACGTCCAGCCTCACTGACCTTCCTGCCGGATGGGGCCTCGGAACCACCCCATCCCCCCCTCATCCGGGAAATGTTGCCCTCATGAAACGTCAGGGGATGGCGCGCACATAACTTCGGGTTATATGGCGCGCGCAGTTTCGAAATCGACGCATGCATGACAGACATGCATATTAATTCGAAACCGAAACATCACCGCCCACCGGCGCTTATCGAGGGAACAAGGGTATGACGGCCAGACTGCCCCTGAAGTCTTATTTCCTGTCCTTTGCGGCCCTGTCATCGGGCGCAGCATTCCTGATGCCGCAGCAGGCCTGCGCAGCCGCAACAGTGACAGATCCCGCCCATTCCAAGGCGGCATCTTCCCAGTCTTCGAAGCCTGCTGCAAGTCACAAAAAGACACAGAAGCAGACCGACTCCAACCGGGAAGTCATTACTGTTACGGGCAGTCACATCGCGAACTCGCACATCAAGTCCCCGACCCCCATAAGCTCCCTCAACCAGCAGGAAATCCTGAACCAGGCGCCGAGCAATAACCTCGCCGATCTGATCAACCAGATGCCGCAGTTCGCAGGCAGCCAGACGCCCCAGAACTCCGCCTATTCGCTGAGTGACGGCACGGCCGGCATCAACGCGCTCAACCTGCGCAATCTCGGCCCCGTCCGCTCCCTCGTGCTGATGGATGGCCGCCGGATCACGCCTTCCGCCATCACCGGCATCGTCGACATCAACACAATCCCCCAGCAGCTCGTCAAACGCGTGGACGTCGTGACGGGCGGTGCGTCCGCGCAGTACGGCTCCGATGCCGTCGCAGGTGTCACGAACTTCGTGCTCGACAAGACCTATACGGGCCTGAAAGTCAGCGCGGATTCCGGCATTTCGGACTATGGCGACGGTGAGAACGAACACGCCGCCATCGCCGGTGGCTTCGGCTTCGCTCATGGAAAAGGCCATGTCCTGCTCAGCGGCGACATCGCCCATCAGGACGGCATTTTCCACGTCTCCCGCAGCTGGAACGTGAACGGCAGCCGCATCGTCGCCAATCCCGACTATGTCGCAGGAAACGGCCAGCCCTATTACCTCCGCGTCAGCAATGCAGGCACCAACAACGTCATGCCCGGCGGCATCATCAACGCCTCCACGGGCGGCGTGGCCAACTCCCTGCGCGGGATCTATTTCGGCCCTGGCGGCAGCGTCAATCATTACAACTACGGCTCGTTCTCAACGTCCAGTGTCTCGGTCGGCGGCGACCAGAACCTCGCCAACAACAACAAGAACATCGGCCTGGAGCCCCAGAGCGACCGCAAAAATCTCTTCGGACGCCTGAGCTACGACGTCGCGCCCTGGATGACCCTGTATGCGGAAGGCGCCTATAACGAGAGCGAATACGTCTACAACTCAGGCCCCCAGTATATCAGCTCGGTGTCCCTGAAAGGGACCAACCCCTATCTTGTCGATGCGCTCGGCGCAGCAGCCCTTCAGAACGTCTCGAACGTCACCGTCGGTACGACCGCCCTCGACATGCCCTATCGCCGGACCGACAACCTGCGCAACGTCCAGCGCTACACCTTCGGCGGCGAAGGCAATTTCGAGATGTTCGGCAAACGCGCCTCATGGAGCGCCTATGGCCAGTATGGCGTCACCCATACGCACGAGCAGATCTATAACGTCATGAACACGGCAAAAATCGCCAATGCGACCGACGCCGTGCGCAACTCCGCCGGACAGATCGTCTGCCGCTCGTCCCTGACCAATCCGGGCAATGGCTGCTCCCCGATCGACTGGCTGGGAACGGGCGTCATGTCTTCCTCATCCATCGGATACGTCCTCGACGCCCCGTGGCGCGACCAGCGGTTCCAGGAAATCGTCTCGGGCGTGAACCTCTCAACGATCCCGTTCGCAACATGGGCAGGCGACGTGAACGTGGCCGTCGGCGGCGAATATCGTGACGAACGCTCTTCAGGATATGTCCCGACCGAATACCAGTCGGGCTGGTCCGTCGGCAATTACCGCCCGACATTCGGCCATTACAACGTCAAGGAAGCCTATCTCGAAACGGCGGTTCCGCTGGCGAAGGGCCTGTCCTTCAACGGCGCCGTCCGCGGCACGGACTACTCGACCTCCGGCTATGTCACGACATGGAAAATCGGCGGCACCTGGCAGCCGGTCCGGGACGTGCTGTTCCGCGCCACGCAGTCGCATGACATCCGCGCGCCCAACATCAACGAACTCTACAACGCCGGAACGTCCCAGACGACAAGCGTGCTTAATCCGGCAACGGGCCTGACGAACACCGTTCTTGCCACCACAACCGGCAACACCAGACTGCGCCCCGAGACGGCCAATACGACCGTCGTCGGCGCTGTCATCACGCCGCGATACGTGCCCGGTATGGCGATCTCGGTCGACTGGTTCCACACCAAGATCAAGAACGCGATCCAGCAGTTCTATCCGCAGTCCATCATCAATGAATGTTACTCGGGCTACACCACGTTCTGCTCGGCCATCCGCCCCGACCCGACAGGCACGCGCGATCTCCTGATCAACGCCTCACCCTTCAACTTCGCCAAGCTCGAAACCAGCGGCATCGACATCGACGCCTCCTACACCTTCCCGCTCCGCCGCCTGCTGCGCGACGCCGACGGCAAGATTACCATCCATGGTCAGGCCACGAACTACCTGAAATATGTCTCGGACTCCGGCGTGGGCTATACGGTCGACACATCGGGCGACATCTCTTCCGGCCCGCCGCGCTGGATCTACCGTTTCTCTGCCACCTACAGCACGGCCCGGTACAGCCTCACGGCCATCGCCCATGGCATCAGCGCAGGCAACTATTCCAACAGCTACATCCAGTGCTCCGGAACATGCCCGGCGTATAACGCCAACTATCCCACGATCAACAACAACCGCGTCACGGGCATTTTCTACTTCGACATGAACGCGACCTACAATCTGCCGGTCGAGAAAATCGGCAAGATGCAGCTTTTCCTGACCGTCACCAACCTCGCAAACACATCCCCGATCCTGCTGCCGGAAGGCGGGCTCGAAGCCGACGAAACCTACAGCAACCTGCTGGGCCGGGCCTATCGCGGCGGTATCCGCATGGAGTTCTGAGCCAGCCTTTCCGCACCTGACCTGCCTACGAGGCTGCCTGTCTCCCCGACACAGGCAGCCTCATGTCTTTTCAGCTTCCAATCCCACTCAGCCAGGGCCTTCATGCATCAGATGTCCAGTTATCTTCCGCAGCGTTTGCCCCGGCTCTTCCACAAGCTGCTCTCCCGCATCGCCGCCGGATTGCCCGTCCTCCTGAGTGCCTGCGCCGTCCAGAGCACCCCGCCCCCGCTCGGCCCGCATGCCCTTGCGAAGCAACTCTCTCCCATCCTGCAACCCTCGCAGGATCAGGGCGTCCGATGGGGCATCGTCATTGCCACCCAGGACGGAAAAATCCTGTTCTCCCGCAACCCCAGCGGACGCTTCATCCCGGCCTCGAACACCAAACTGTTCACAACAGCCGCCGCCATGGCCGAGCTTGCAGAACTGGACCACGCGGCAGCCGCACACCCCACAACGCTCCTGCTCGCCCGCCGCCAACACGGAGCACCGGACCTCATCCTGCGCGGCTCGGGCGATGCCGTCCTGTCCGATGACGCTGCCTGCAAAACCGACTGCCTGAGAACACTGGCGGACGCCGTCTCCGCGAAGGGCCTCAGACATATCCACGCCATCATCGCCGATGACCGGCTTTTCGCCGACGAACGCTGGGGCGACGGATGGAGCTGGAACAACCTTCCAACCCAGTGGGGCACCGCCGTCTCGGCCCTGACGCTGAACGACAACACCGCCGAACTGACCGTCCAGCCCGGAACCCATCCCGGCGACCGCCCAACCGCCCACTGGTCAGTACCCGACGAAGGACTGTCCCTGCTCAATCAGGCCCTGACGGTCCCGGACGGCAAACCCGGACTGAGCCTTGAAAAGAAGCCCGGCGACAGCCGCGTCGTTCTGACAGGAACACTCCCGCTCACCGCCCCCGTCCAGACACTGCAAATCGGTCTGGACGACCCGGCCCTCTCAACCTCCCGTCACTTCAGATCCCTGCTGCGCGACGCAGGCATCCGGGTGCAGACGGTGCAGGTCCGACACCGTCTGACGAAAACTACCCCTGATACGCCCACACCAGACGCAAGCATCCTCGCCACCCTGCCCACCCCGGATCTGAAAGACGACATCCGTCACCTGCTCAAAGTCAGCCAAAACCTCCATGCCGAACTCATTCTGCGCCGTCTGGCGCTCGTGCACGGAAACGGTTCAGTCGAGGATGGCCTCGCGGAACGCAGCCGGGTTCTGACCGCTTTGGGCCTGTCTGCCGCGGGCGTCGCGCTTTACGACGGCTCGGGAATGTCTCCCTACAACCGCGTCACACCCCAGAGTGTCATCCAGCTTCTCCGTCTCGCGGACCAACAGCCCTGGGGCAAAGACTGGCGCGACGACCTTCCTCTCGCAGCACAGGATGGAACGCTGGCGCACCGCTTCATCGGCACCCCCGTCGCCGATCATCTGCACGCAAAAACCGGCACCCTCGCCGCCACGCATTCCCTGTCCGGCTATCTTCGAACCACGCGCGGCCAGACGCTCCTGATCGCCATCTTCGCAAACGACATCCCGGACGACCTGCCGCATCCGACCAGAATCATGGATGATCTCGTCACCGCCGTCGCCAAAGCCGAATAGTGCAAGTCGCGTAACAAATTCCCGGGAGCCCGTCTCACATGCCCCACCCTCCTTCTGCGCCTCCTGCCCGGAAAACGTCCCTCGGCCGCCGCACCTTCATGGGCCTGTGCGCGGGAACCGCCGCCACATCCGGGGCGGCCGCTTCGGGACTGGGCACCGGATGCTTCTCCCCGACCAAAGTCCGAACCGGCTATGACGTCCTCGAAGCCGATGGTTATCAGGCCCTCAAAGGCCGGAAACTGGGCCTGATCGCCAACCCCACAAGCGTGGACCGTTATCTGCGCCACATCGCAGACCGTCTGCACGCCGCCCCGGGCGTCAACCTGAAAGCCATTTTCGGACCGGAACATGGATTTCGCGGATCGGCACAGGCGGGTCATGCCGAAACGAAAAGCATCGACCCCCGCACGGGCATCCCCGTCTATGACATGTACACGCTCTCCGGCCCGAAGCTGGATGCGCTTCTGAAATCTGCGGATATCGACCTTCTCGTCTTCGACATTCAGGATATCGGCGCCCGGTTCTACACCTATATCTGGTCCATGTTCGACGCCCTCGCCGCCTGCGCCCGCTGCGGTATCGCGTTCATGGTGCTGGACAGACCCAATCCCATCACGGGCCTGCACCCCAGCGGCCCCAGCCTCGACCCGGCCTTTTCTTCATTCGTGGGCAGGGTTCCGCTTCTTCTGCGACACGGCATGACCGTGGGCGAACTCGCACGCCTGTTCAACAGCCAGTTCGTGCCCCAACAGGCAGGACGTCCCGCCCAACTCAGCGTCATTCCCATGAGCGGCTGGCGGCCGGACCTGTATCTGGACGAAACCGATCTCGTCTGGGTGCCCCCAAGCCCCAACATGCCCGACATAACCACAGCCCTCGCCTATCCGGGGACCTGCCTGTTCGAAGGCACAACCCTCTCGGTCGGCCGCGGGACGGCATCGCCCTTCCTCACACTCGGCGCGCCCGATCTGGACGCAACCCGCTGGGTAGACAGCCTCAACGACGCCGCCCTGCCGGGATGCATGTTTCGCGAAGACTGGTTCACACCTACAGCGGACGTCGCGAAAGGCCAGCTATGCCACGGGCTTCAGCTCGCCATCACGGACCGCAAATCCTTCGATCCATTGCTGACAGGCGTAACCCTGCTTCAAAGCGTCCTGAAAATATCTGACCGCCCGATCTGGAGAAAATCCGGCGCAACCTTCGACATCCTCGCCGGCAGCAACACCCTGCGCCAGCAGCTTTCCCGGAACGTATCAGTCACCGAGATCATGGCAGGCTGGAAACCGGATGAAGCAGCCTTCACCCGGCAACGCCGCCCCTTCCTGCTCTACTGACGCCACGTCTCCCCCAACGCTCTCCACGACGCCTTATCGCCCCTGATCCAGTGGCAGAAGCCCGGTCCGCCCATACCGCCGGGCATATAGCAGCAGCGCCAGATAAGACGGCAGAACCAGCAGGGCGAACATGCCCTGAAAGCCGACGAACGGCTTGAGAAGGACATAAATCTGCGGAATGATCGCCCCGCCACTATACGCCATGACCAGCAGTGCGGATGCGAGCGGCGTCCACGCCCCCGCACCCCGGATGGCGATCGGGAAAATCGAGGGCATCAGCATGGCATTGGCCGCCCCCAGCAGCGCCACGCACAGAACCGAAACATATCCCTGCGTCAGAAACGCCGCGACCGTCAGCCCACCGCCCAGCAGACAGGCCAGTTCCATGAGCCGCTCCTGCGTCACGAGCCGCGGCACGACCAGAAACCCGAGAATATATCCCCCCAGCATTCCGGCCAGCGTCAGGGACGTGAAAAAGCGTGTCTGGCTCAACGGCAGGCCAAAACCCTGCCCATAGGTCCCAATGGCGTCCCCGGCCATGACTTCCACGCCGACATACAAAAACATCACGATAATCCCGAACACCAGATGCGGCCGGAAAATACGCCGGCTCCCCTCCAGAGGTCCCGGCAGGGCTGGCGCCTGCAAATCCGGAAGCGGGCAGAGCGCCACGCCGATGGCCGTCAGCAGCAGAACAACCGCCATCGTCATGTAAGGCGCGTAAATCGCATGCACGAATCCCGACAGAAGCGCGTTGCGCGCCACAGGGTCCGTCGTCTCCTGCGCCCGCTGGGACAGCGTCCCAATATCGCCCATCACCACGGTCGCCAGAACGATCGGGGCCAGAATTCCCGCGCATTTGTTGCACACCCCCATGATGGCGATGCGCTGCGACGCCCGCTCGGACGGCCCCAGCAGACTGACCAGCGGGTTGATGACCACCTGCATCAGGGACAGCCCCGCCCCCATCACCAGCAACCCGGTCAGGGCCCCCCCATAAAGACGCATGGCAATGAACTGCCCGAACAGCGCCACGCCCGCCGCACACAACACGAGCGAAACAGCCAGCCCCCTGCGCAGACCCAGCTTCCGCGCCAGAAAAGACGCAGGCAGGGAAAACAGGAAATACGAAAAATAGAACACCATCGGCACGAGAAAGGCGCTCGTATCGCTCAGATCAAACGCAACGCGCACGAACGAAATCAGCGGACCATTCATCCAGGTTACAAAACCCATGATGAAGAAAATGGCCGCCGCCACACCCAGCGGCGCCAGTCCATAATCCCCGGTCAGCCCCCTGCCGGGCTGGACAGGAGCCGTCACGACGTCAGCCCCGCATCACGCAGTGCAACGGACACGCGCTCAATCCACGCATCATCCACGTCCCACCCGGCCAGACGCGCGGCACTGAGCAGCCCACCTCCGACAGGCGGAAGACGCGGCGATACAGGCGCACCATGCCGAACGGCGACGCCTTCCCGCAGAAACCGGCTCTGGAACGTTCCCCCCGCATAACTCCAGGGCAGCGATGTTTCGGGAAAATGGCGCTGGGCCGCCTCGATATGAGCACAGAGATGACCCGCTGCCTCACGCATCAGGCGTCGGGCCGGTTCCAGCCCGTCCTCGGCCAGATCCGAAACAATCCGCGCCAGAGCCGCAACACTGGCCCTCGGATGACGCAGCGTCCCATACCATTCCAGAAGCGCTGTCCCACACGCCTCTTTTTCAGTCGGAAGCCCCATTGCGGTTGCAAACGGCGCGAAAAACGCATGATCCGCCTGATTGCGTCCATCCAGAAGCGCCGTCAGCAGCCCCAGTGCCTGACGCCCGATCCAGAACCCACTGCCCTCGTCCCCGAACAGGCCACCCCATCCACCAATCTTGACCTGACCGCCCCGGCCATCCGTAGCCCAGGCCACCGACCCCGTACCCGACAGGACCAGAACCCCGGCCGCGCCCGCGAAAGCCCCGGTACAGGCCATCTCCACATCGCTGCAGATGCTGAAGGGCCCTGCAAAGGCGCTCCCCACAACTTCCATCTGTTCACGCCCCAGAACCCGCGTCTCTTCATACCCCGCAAGCCCCAGAGACAGCGCCGCCGTAGTGGAGGGGAGTTGCCCCAGCAAAGACTGCAACACTTCCTGCCAGCCGGTCTGGTCAAACGGATTGGACCCTTTCCCCCGAAGCACAGGCCCCAGCGATCCGTCCCTGCCCAGAACCGCCAGAAGCGTCTTTGTTCCCCCCCCGTCTATGGCGGCGATGCAGGGCTGATGATGAGGCTGTAGGACCGGAGAAGAGACTGTCATGTTTTGACGCTTCGCTTGAGACAACAGAGGCAGAAAGAAAGACGGGCGAGCATGGCGGACGAATGATCACATATCCAGCATCGTAATGATTTTTACCGCTTTTCAGGCCGCCCTGACAGAGGCTTTTCAGTTCCAGCCTCTCCCGATCCTTCGATTAGTCCTCTGACAGACCCTATGCTGATTGATATAGCATATTGCATATCATAACGCTGATGCTTTAAGTCTGACGCTGCCCCCTGATTCCGGGTGGCTGAACCCCACGCCGCAGGCCGCCCGCATGCATTCCAGCAAATATAGCAAATACTATAACATGATCAGTTTACTATCGCACCGAAAATGCTTCCGGACCTGCGGATGGATGGCCCTCAGCCTGACCCTCATCGGAACAGGCTTCGCAAACGACACCCCATCCAGACATAAACCCCGGACCGTCAAAAAAGCCGATCCCGCGAAAAAAGCCGCCCCTTCCGAACACATCAGCGTCGTCGGGCATCTCAACAGCGAACGCGCCCGCATTTTCCCGGGTCTCGGCGCCGTGGACTACACCATCGACCAACACCAGATCACCACCACCCCTGGCGGTCAGAACGCGGCCTTCAGCCAGATCCTCCTCCGCGTCCCCGGCGTGGTTCTCGACAGCTATGGCGAGGTCCATGTCCGCGGCGAACATGGCGGCCTGACCTATCGCGTCAACGGCGTGTTGCTGCCGGAAGGGCTGAATGGTTTCGGACAGGAACTCGACACCCGCATCATCCAGTCCGTGGACCTGCTGACCGGCACGCTGCCCGCCCAGTTCGGCTTCCGCACCGCAGGGGTGGTGGACGTCACGACCAAGACCGGAGACAGCCTCAAACACAACCAGGTCTCGCTATATGGCGGCAGCTACAACACGTTCGTCCCGTCCGTGCAGTTTGGCGGCCAGCATGGAAAACTGGACTATTTCACCACCCTGTCCTTCACCCGCAACAATATCGGCATCGAAAACCCGAGCAACACGTTCCGCGCCATCCATGACGTGACCGAACAGGAAAAAGCCTTCGCGTATCTGTCCTACCATCTCGACGACGCAAGCCGGATCACGCTGCTGACGAGCGCCTCCTACGCGGATTTCCAAATCCCCAACTCGTTCAAGACATTCGATACGACCAGCCCGGACTACACGACCCTGTACAACGTCGCAGGCGTCAATCCGCATGACCCGTCCATGAACTGGGCCAATCTGAACGACAGCCAGACCGAACAGAACTACTACGCCGTGCTGTCCTATCAGCGCACGACCGAAAAACTGAACCTTCAGGTCTCACCCTATTTCCGCTACGGCCGGATCGACTACACCCCGGACCGTGACCGCGACCTGATCTATCAGGGCGTCTCTGAACATGAAGTCAACGACTTCACGACCGGCGGCATGCAGGCCGACCTGTCCTACGATATCGCCCCCCATCACACCCTGCGGGCCGGTCTGCTGGGGCAGTACACGTCCGAACGTCTGGATACCAATACGCTGGCCTTCCCCGTGGACGAGGCCGGGAACCAGACGTCCGACATCGCCAAACGCATGATCGACAATACCGGCAATTGGTCCGTCGAAGCAGGCGCGTATATTCAGGACGAGTACAAAATCACCCATAACCTGACCTTCAATTACGGCATCCGTTACGACCGCTTCGCCTCGTCCTTCAACAATGAAGGACAACTCAGCCCACGCGCGAACATGGTCTGGAAACCCAGCCGCACCACGACGCTGCATCTCGGCTATTCGCGCTATTTCGCCCCGCCTTCCCCGCAATATGTCTACCCGTCCACACTCGCGCGCTTTGCAGGCACCACCAACGCGGCCGCGAACACGATCAACAGCGCCACAAAAGTCGAGAAATCGAATTACGTCGATGGCGGTATCCTCCAGCGCATCACCCCCGAATTCCAGATCACGCTCGATGCCTACGCCAAATGGGCGCATGACCTCACCGATCTCGGACAGTTCGGCCGCGCCGTCATCCTCGCCCCCTTCAGCTACAAACGCGGCCGCGTCTATGGCGCGGAATTCGGCAGCTCCTGGCGCCACGGCCCCTGGTCGCTGTTCGGCAATTTTTCCTACGTCAAAACCTCGGCCCGCGACATCAATTCGGCGCAGTACCAGTTCGATCTGGCGGAACTCGCCTATATCCGCAACCACGCGATCCAGCTCGACCATCAGGGCGAATTCACCGCCACCGCAGGCGCATCCTGGACCACGAAACACGACATGGCCTATGTCGATTTCGTCTATGGCTACGGCCTGCGCAGCGGCTTCGCCAATCTGGAAAAAGAGCCGGAATACGACGTCTTCAACATCGGCTACCAGCACACCTTCACGAAGGTCCCGGTCGGGCATGACATCAAAATCCGCGCGGACGTCATGAACCTGTTCGACAAACGCTACCAGCTCCGCAATGGCAGCGGCGTCGGCATCTATCAGGCCCAGTACGGCCAGCGGCGCGGCACGTTTTTCTCAGTCGTTTCGGAGTTCTGAACGGATGTAAGAACCCGGCCTCACACCGGCACAACCAGCCCCCGCGCAGGTTCCACCGCCGTGCCCGGAAAGACTGTTCCCACCGCATGCTGCGGCAGATGCAGATGATCGCACAGCACCCCCGCCACGACCGACCGCAGATCGGTCGTCGGCGCAAGGTCCCGGTTCTCGAACAGCTGCCCGGATCGCAGACCGGGCCAGGTCCCCCCGACCTTTCCGCCTGCAACCGCGCCGCCCGCCAGAAACGCGACCGTCCCCGTCCCGTGATCCGTCCCGCCCGTACCATTGATCCGCACGGTCCGCCCGAATTCCGTCAAAGCCAGAACCACGGTGCGGTTCCAGCTCTCGCCCAGCCCCTGACGCAGCGCCCCGATACCCCGGTCAAGCTGCGCCAGCGGTCCGCCCAGCCGCCCGAGCTGCCCGGCATGCGTGTCCCACCCCCCGATTTCCAGCGCCGCTACACGCGGACCATGCGCCGTCGCCAGCATCTCTCCCGCTGCCGTGGAAAGCTGCGTAAACGCGTCGATTTTTCGCGGCTTGCCCGCAGCATCCACGCCCGGCGCAGCAGCCATACCCCCTTCCGTCATGGCCGCATCCGAAAATCCCCGCGCTTTCAGAGCATTCCGCAACGCCGGTCCCGTCACTGGGTCGGACGCATTCAGCGCCAGAATCTGGCCATACAGATCCGCATCCGGGTGCTGGCTCCCCGCAGGCGCATAGCTCCCAACGCGCGCCGAACCGCGCAGCAGAAGCGGAACCGTCAGCCCCATCGCCAGCCCATACCCATCTGGCCGGTTCGCCTTGCCCTGAAGCACGGAAACAGCCCGGTTCAGCCATCCGCTCCCCAGACGCTCATCCGCCCCGCTCTCCAGATAATCCTGCGCCTCGAAATGCGACCGGCTGCGATAATGCCCCGCCACGGCATGGATCGGCAGCATCTGCCCCTGACCATACAGCCCATGCAGAGCCACGAGAGACGGATGCAGCCCGTAAAACCCACCCAGATCGAGCAGTCCGCCCTCCTGCCCCGGCTCGGGCAGAACCAGCGCCCGACGATACGACGCCAGATCCGGGTCTCCATATGGCGTCACAGCCGACAATCCGTCGAGCGCGCCCCGAAGCAGGATCACCACCAGACGCGGATCATCCGGCCCACCGGAAGAGCCCGCAAAAGCAAGGGAAGAACGCCCGAGCGTCCAGGCAGACGTCAGACCCAGCAGAGCGGTACGACGGGAAATCATCATGGCTCAGCGCCTCTGGAATTCAGGGGAGGAAAACAGCAGGGCCAGCGCATCCTGACGCGACCCGGCATGATGCATGGCCGTGCGGGTCTGCGGCCGCAGGGCCGGACCAAGGGCAATATCGGCAACATCCATCGGATCGCCGGTCCGGACATGCGCCGCCACGCGCCAGGCCCAGTCCGTCCGCGCCAGCATGTCCGCAGGCGCAGACCAGTCCGCCGCATCGTCGCTCCAGCCATTGGGCAGCGGCGCGGTCCACAGCGGCTGCCCGAGCGACGCAAAACCCGAAACCAGCTGATGCGCCGGAGAATGCGGATCGCCCGGCTGGCTGGGCGCGCCCCCCACGGACAACGCCCTCAGAACCGCCGTGGCATAATCCATGGGGGAGCGGAACTTGCCCCCGCCCAAAGCCGGTTCCGGCAATGCCCCCAGAGCCAGAGACGCCGCCCGCAGATCCCCGCCACTGGCCTGCAAAACACCCTCGACATGCCGCACGGAGGCCGGCGCTGGCATATCCGAAACGAAATGCCGGACCATCTGCGTCGCGATATGGCGGTAGGTCGCCGGATGCGTGCCCAGAAACTGCAACGCCTGCACGCCGCCCTCTTCGCCTTCGGGAAAAGCCTGTCCCATAAGCGTTTTCACACCCGGCTCATGCGCCTTTTCGCGGAACACGAACCCCGGTTCGTCGGCTTTCAGATCCACACCCCATCCCGTCAGGATCGCGGCAAAGGACGTCACATCCGCCTGACTGTACCCGGAAGCAGGCGAGACGGTGTGCAACTCCAGACATTCACGGGCCAGGTTTTCGTTCAGTCCGCGATGGCTTTTGCGCCCCGCCGCGCTGTCCGGCCCGATGGAGGACGCGTTGTCCAGATACATCAGCATTGCCGGATGCCGCATGACCGCCAGCAGCATGTCCGAAAACCGCCCCGTCACATGCGGCCGGATCGCCTCGCGCATATAGGCGCCCACAACGGCACGTGTACTGCCCTGCCGCAGACTGACCGTGAAATGATTGAACCAGAACCAGACGAGCCGCTCCCGGAACGGCTGCTCCGTCAGCAGCAGACTGTCCATCTGCGTCGCGACTTCGGCCTGAAAGATCGGTTTGACCAGCGGATCGCCCTGCATCCTGGCCTTCCGCTGTTCCCGCAGCGCAACCAGCCCGTCCGCACACGGCCCCACACCCGCAAACACGGCCCTGTCCGGCCCGGTCAACTGACCCGCCAGCCAGTCCTGAACGGACAGACCGGAACTGGAGCCATCCCGCTGGCCCCACCCAAACCTGTTGATTGCGCTGACTGATCGCATAGCATCCTCGCGAAACGGGGCGATAACGGGAGTCGACACCCTACAGAACGCTGGGCCGTCCATGTGGCGAAAGATGGGCCGTAACATGTGAAGTTTTTTAGAAACGCTTCTCCAGCACCGCGCGCCATCGCGCCAGCCTGCCCGGCGCTTCGCGCACCAGATGCGGCACGATGGGCGATGTATGGCGCACGATCGGGTCCGCACTCTCCCGCATCGTCAAACCCGCAAACCGCTCCCCCACGATCCACGCCCCGACCGATGCCGTCACCCCGTCGATCCGGTGATCAGCAAATTCCTGAAAAATTTTCGGATACGCCCCATATGTCCCGCCCTCGGCACAGACCGTCCGCCCCCCGGCAATAATGCGCACATTCTCCCCACCCCGGGCATGGATCGGTTTTTCAACGTAAGGCGCCCCGGCCTTCCCCCCACGCCTGCGACGCAGATCTTCGGGCGCATATCCCGCCGCCAGCAGGTTGGGATGCCCGGGATACCGCCGCCACAATGCGGGCAAAAGCGCCTTGTTCGACAAAAGCGCCGTCCAGGGCGGATTGAGAAACGTACAACCACACTCCCGCAGATGCCGCGCTCCGGAATCGCGGAACATCAACTCCCATGGATACATGCGGATCATGCTGCGAACGATCCGCCCCCGATGCAGAAGCTGACCATCCTGCGTCACCTCCAGATCCCGCAATTCACAGTGAACCGCCTCCAAGCCCGCCTGCTCGGCCCACTCCCGATAATAAACGGCATGCGTGGTGTCTTCGAGATTGTCGGGATAGGGCACGATATGCACCGTGTGCCCTATCCGCCCCGCACGCCTCAGTGCGGCCAGACGCTCCACCAGAGCGCGCACGTCCAGAGGCGCATGGTCATGAGAGCCGCCACACTGCTGGTGCCAGAGTTCCTGCATCCGCGTGCTTTCCGGCAGTGTCGCAGGCGTATCGGCATTATATTCAATCAGACGGGGCTGCCCCCCACACCAGGCCAGATCAAACCGCCCGATCAGAAACGGGTCCCCGCGCCTCCAGGACTCCCGCACCACATCCTGCATGGCAGCCGGAATATGAAACGCGTCCAGTCCCTCAGGCCGCCGGACGGCCTCGTCCACAACCTGCAGACAGAGCCGATGCAGCGTTTCGGCCACGTTCCGAACACGCGCCACCGCCTGCGCATCGAACTCGTAACGCACGTCCTCACGCCATGCGAAACTTCCATCCGTATTGCGATAATAATGATAACCGAGCCGATCGGCCTGACGCTGCCAGTCCGGTCTCGCACAGGATGTCAGGCGGCGGATCTGCCCCACGGACCGACCCTATTCGCCCCCGCCCGCATGTCCGCCCGCACTTTCCCCAAACCCGGCATGCCCTGCCGATTCCGCCTCGCTGTCGCCATGCGAAGCACGACTGTCACGGGATCTGGACCGGGGCACATAAACGAAATGCCCCGAAGAACTGTCCTGCTCCGGGCAGTTCTGGGGCCGCTTGTCGGACGCTGCCGCACACGGGTCCTGTGCGGCCTGGGGATGTCGCATCGTCAGGCCAAGAACGCCCAGCCCGACAACCAGAGCACTCGCCCCCACACCCCACGCAATACCGTTTTTCATCATTCATCTGCAGATATGTTTGCCTGATACCGACCGTAACACATCCACAGACGAAGATAAGAGCCCTCAGAGCGTGAAGTTCACACGCCCGTAATAATATCCACCCGTCATCGGCACCTGAGACGAGAACGTATCGTAAGGATTGCCGCCAAGCTGGTTCAGCTCACCCGGCAGCTTGCGCGGACGGATATTGAAGATGTTGTTCGCCCCCACCGCCAGATGCCAGCGCGAATTCACCCGATACCCGATCTCCAGATCCGTCAGCCAGCGCGGAGAGTTCTTGAACTGCGCAAAACAGCTGCTGGACTGCTGAAGCTGCTTGCCATCAATTGGACAGATCGCCGCCGTAGGCGTCCAGTCCTGATACGTCATCATACCTGTTGTCTCGCCATAACGGGTCTGGCGCAGGTTCACGTCCCATTTCCCGATTGTCCAGAACGCATTCAGAATGATCTTGCTGCGCGGATAGGCGGTCGTGAGGTAAGCAATATTCTGCGCGTTCAGCAGCGGCGACCCGGTGGAGGACATGCCGTTATGCGTCAGACGCGTCCTGTTCAGGTCCAGCGCCATCGACAGGTTCAGGTTGCCGAAGCGATGCATGCGGACCATGTAATCCGCCTTGATATCCAGACCCTGCGTGCGTGTGCTGGCGCCGTTCGTAAAATAATAGGTCTGCACCGCATTTTCCGAAAGCTGCGTCAGAGCCGGAAGCGAAACGCCCATGCCTTCAAGTGCGGCAATTGCAGTTGGTCCCGTTACGTTGCCACCCTGCACGACGCGATCGCGGATATTGATCTGATAGACATCGGCCTCAACATGGAAACCATCTACCGGCTCAAGAACGATGCCACCTGTTGCACTGGTCGAGCGTTCGGGCTTGAGGGGAGACGCCCCTGTCGCACGCGCTTCGGAAGACGAAACCGGCAACAGTCCCAGCACCGATGTCGGCCCGACATTGATGGCACTGTAATGCTGCTCGGCCATCGTCGGCGCGCGGAAGCCATTGCTGATCGTCGCCCGCAGGCCAATGCGCCTGGTGATGTCGTAACGCGTGGAGACCTTGCCGTTCTCGGTGTTGCCGACATCCGTGTAGTGTTCGAAACGGCCGGCGAAATCGAGGTTCCAGTTCTTCAGAAGGTGGAAGTCGCCATCCAGATAGGCCGCCCAGACATCACGGTCCCACTTGCCGGCGTCCTGCGGTGTCAGACCCGCCAGGGCCGAGGTGCCACCATATTCGTAAGATGCGGGTTCGCCCGCCAGAATGGTGTACTGTTCCAGACGATGTTCGCCACCGAAGGCCACCGTGACGGGGACCACATTGGCAATCTTGAAGTTCCGGCGCAGATCAAGATTGTTCGTCCACTGTGCCAGCCGGAAATTGGACGTCCGCACGGTCGTCGGTGTGTAGCCCGTGGCAGCGTACATGTTCGGATTGGTGGTGTTCTGGTTGGAGATCTTGTCCAGATCCTCACCCCAGGTGCTGCTCAGATCCCAATCAAAGCCCAGAAGATGGCCGCCTTTCAGACCCAGCGTCGCGGCATAATCATTCTCGTCGATCGTCTCCAACGGCGAATAGCCATATGGAAACAGCTCCGGATTGCTGGCGCTGGCGCCCGACGGGACGCGGTAGTTCTCATACGCTTCCGCATGACGGTGTGCATATGTGATCTGACCGTAAAACTGGATGTTCTCGGTCAGGTTCTTGCCGAAATCAATCCCAAGATTCTCACGCGTTTCTTCGGGCGTGCTCATGATCTTATTGGAGTTCTTGGGTACTTTGACAGACCCGGTATACAGCTCGTTCGCAGCCCCTGCCGGAACATAACCCGCCAGACGGTTATCAACCGTGTTGGTTACGAAATGGTCCGTATGGTAAACCTGTGCCGATATATGCGCATACCCGTCATTACCGAGCTTAAGACCGCCATCGGCGTTGAGCTGGTATTGCCAGCCATCGCCGTTATAGGCGTTCGCCCCCGTCTGGGCGCTCATGTTCAGCCCGTGATCCTGCTTCTTGGTGATGATATTCACCACACCGGCAATCGCATCCGAGCCGTACATCGCAGCCGCGCCGTCTTCGAGCACCTCGATATGGTCGATCATGTTGGACGGGATCATGTTCAGATCCACGGGCGTCGCACCAAAATTCGGCCCCGCATCGGCATTGATGTTGGCTGTGGTGTGCCGACGCTTGCCATCCAGCAGAACCAGCACCTGGTTCGGATTGAGGCCGCGCATCCGGATGAAGGACGTGAGTGCACCGGCGTCATTGCCCATCGTGCTCATGTTGATGGACGGATACGTCTTGGTCAGCGCATCGGCGAGATTCATCATGCCTGAGCGACGTAGCGTCGCACCGGACAGAACCGTGATCGGGCTGGTGCTCTGACGGGCGTGACGGTTGGACGCATGCGTTCCGGTGACAATTACGCCTTCTTCGCTCCCGGCGATGACATCCGCAGGCCGATGCTTCGCGGCAGACTGCGTGCGCGTCTTCGGAGTTATCGTTTTGGACGGCGTTTTGTGAACGGAAGCCTTCGCCGCCCCCGGTACGGCCTTTTCCGAGGCTGCAAAAACCGATCCACTACAGACGCTGACGGAGAGGAACGTAGAGTAAAGCGCAAGTTTCCTGATGTTCATAATCGGCTCCATCACCCTGGCGCAGCACAGGGGTTCAGTCAGAAACAGTCGGATCGCATAACGGAATTATGCGGGATTTTTATTCCTTGTTCGGAACTACTCGAATTCGGAACGTAAAAGACGGGAGAGTGCCATTGCGACAACCTTCGTCGCACGACGCATATCTTCCAGAACCACATGCTCGTTCGCACGATGACCATTGGCATCCTGAAGGCGACGCGGACCGGCCCCATACAGAACGGTCGGATAGCCCGCATTGCTGTAAATTCTGGCATCCGTGAACAACGGCATGCCCTTGACGGCAATCCGTTCCCCGAACACCGCTTCGGCAGCGTCCTGCAAGGCTCCGATCAAAGGGGCCTGCCCATCATCCGGAACCAGTGGCAGCGCCAGAAGATGCTGCGTTACGACGCAACTCACGCCCGGCACATCTGCCGCATTCAGAATAAGCTGTCGCAGATCCGCTTCGACCTCGGCCGCTTTTTCGTCCGGTAAAATCCGGCGCTCAAGCCGAAACGTCGCCTGTTCGGGCACGACGTTGGCCGCAACACCGCCGTTGATCGTTCCGATCACGAGCGTCGGCGATTCAATACCCGGGATGGAACAGACCGTCTTCGCCAGCCCGTCCCGGTAAGCGTACAGAGCCGTCACCACACGGCACGCCGCCTCGATGGCGTCGGCGCCCGTTTCGGGCCATGCGGAATGCGCGGCCTTGCCCGTGAAAGCCACATCAAGCTGAAGACTGCCATTATGGGCAATCATCACATCATAGGTGAAACCGGCACTGATGACGTAATCGGGGGTGCTGAGCCCTTCCGAGAGCAGCCAGCCCGGCCCGACATGACCACCGATTTCCTCGTCATAGGTCAAATGAAGCTCGACCGTGCCGGACAGGTCAGAACCGGCTTCCTTCAGCGCGCGCAGGGCAAAGGCATAGGTTGCAAAGTCGGACTTCGAAACCGCGGCACCGCGTCCATAAAGTTTGCCACCTTCAATGACGCCGCCATAAGGATCATGCATCCAGCCCTCGCCAGGGGGCACGACGTCCCCATGCGCATTGAGCGCAATGACGGGACCGCTACCATTTCCGAAACGCTCCCGGATGATCAGGTTCGTCGCGCTCTGCATACCGTGCCGTTGCACGAAGTCCTGCGGAACCGGATGGCATTCAACTTCAAAACCGAGAGCCCGCAGTCTGTCGGCGGAAAAACGGGCGTGAGGCGCGCAGTCACCGGGAGGATTGTCGGACGGGACGCCGACGAGTTCCTGAAGGAACGGCACCTGACACAGATCGAAGTCCCGGTCGACGACATGACCCAAACATTCGCTCGCCGTTTTCTCGCAACAGGAAGTCTTTTCCAGCACAGCGCCTTCTCCTACCGGATCGTCTTACCGTCCTCAGTTCATATTCTCTTTGTATACGAACTGAATTCGATCCTGAAGCGGAATGTTGCCTGTCGCGGAAAATATTTTCCCCTAACGGGAATGGGCCGCCTCAAACCGCAGAAAAGCCTGCGCTCTAGGCGAACAATGGCCTGCGAAGAAGTCCGGTGCCGGGCAGTCATCGACGATCTCGCCAGCATCAACGAACAGAATCCGCGTCGCGACCTGACGCGCGAATCCCATCTCATGGGTGACGCACATCATGGTCATGCCCTCGCGCGCCAGCTCGGTCATGACCTGAAGGACTTCCTGCACCATTTCAGGATCGAGCGCCGATGTCGGCTCGTCGAACAGCATCACATCCGGCTTCATCGCCAGAGCACGTGCGATCGCCGCCCGCTGCTGCTGGCCGCCGGACAAAGCAATCGGATATTTATCTGCATGCTGCTCCAGCCCGACCCGGCGCAGAAGCGTTTTCGCATGCTCGCGAAGTTCTTCCTTCCCCTGCTTCTGGACCAGACGCGGGGCCAGCATGATGTTGTCCAGAATGCTCAGATGGGAAAATAGCTCGAAGCTCTGAAAGACCATCCCCGCTTTCGCCCGCAGCGCTGAATGATCGGTTTTCGCGGAACGCACGGGCATGCCATCAACGTAGATCTGCCCACTCTCGAACGTCTCCAGCGCATTGATGCATTTGATGAGCGTGGACTTACCCGAACCCGAGGGGCCACAGACAACCACGACCTCCCCTCTGCCGATCTCCGCCGAACAGCCCTTGAGTACCTGAAAGGCGCCATATGATTTCGTCACGGTGTCCAGCGTGATCATGACGGATCTCCATAAAAGCGTGCGGGAGAAAAGATCTCCAGATCGGGACGTTCGGAGCGGCGCAGAACCATATCCGCGACATGCCGCCCCATGGCCGGAGCGAGCGTGACACCATTGGCCGTTACGGCCGTGAAAAAGCCCGGCACGTCCGGACTTTCTCCAAGGATCGGAGCCCCGTCGATATCAATGTTCATCGCAGCCCAGCTCCTGACGACATTCACGGCCCCCAGCGCTGGAACCAGCCTCTGCGCAACCCAGAGATTTCCTTCCAGATTTTCCCGCAGCGGTCGCGGATGCCCGTGTACCGGATCAAGCCCCGCACTCCATCCCCCGCCGATCAGCAGCGAGCCATTCGCGGCCTGTTTGAGCGTGAGATGCCGGCTTGCATGGGCCAGAAGCGAAAAGACCAGCGGAGCCACAGGCTCGGTCACGATCATCTGCAACGGGGCACCGAAAACCGGCAGGCGACGCCCGACCAGCCCAGCGACTTCTCCGGCGTAGGCTCCGGCCGCATTCACCACCGTTCCGGCCGACCAGCGCCTTGACCCCGCACTGACATGAAACCGTGTGCCGTCGGGCTGGATTACGGACAAAGCTGTGAGTTCCTCAACCCGAACGCCCGCGTGTCGTGCCCGCGCCAGAACAGCCTGCGTTGCGGCCATGGGATTTATCTTGCCTTCCTCGGAGCAATACGCCCCGCCCAGAAAACCATCTCTCAGATTGGGCTCGATCCCGCGTAATTCGTCCGATGCCAGAATCCGCGCGTCAACGCCAAGAGCCTGTTCGACCGCGACCTTGCTGCGCAGACGGTCCACGTCGGCTTCGGTTTCCGCCACCACCAGCCCGCCGCTGACCTTGATCTCCAGATCGCGATCGAACGTTGTGCGCAGCGCCTCCCACATGCGGATGGATTCCCGCTGCAAGGCCAGCGTTCGCGCAGGCATGGACGGTCCGTCCGTATCCGCGCTGGCGTCGAACGCCATGAGCTGCGCGTGCAGACTGCCCGCATTACCGCCCGAGGCCAGCGCCCCGGCCCGACCACGTTCGAGCACCACGACACTTTTCCCGGCCTCGGCGAGAAACAGCGCCGTGAAAAGCCCAACGATCCCTCCACCCACGACCACGACATCCACGGTTTCGACAGCGCCGGAAGCCGATGGCCCCGTCGCTCCCAGCCCCGATGGAATGGGAACACGGACATGCCCCCGCCATTCCGGCTTCTGCCGCGCGAGGGCCGCAACCGGAACCGGCCGCAGCGGGATCTGGGGAGCGGTAAAATCCTTTTCGTTTTTCGGGTCCGGAAGCATCTTCATCAGTGAAGCCTGGCAGAACCGCCCCTGACAGCGCCCCATGCCGGCGCGTGTCGTCCGTTTCAGCGTCGCCAGATCGGTGATCCCGTCTTCCGACACGCGTGCCAGGACAGTCCCTGCGGTCACGCATTCGCATCGGCACAGAATGGTCGTATCCTGAGGGGACGGCAGCGAGACAACCGGATCATACAGCTTCCACAGAAGCTCCTGAAAACGCGCATTATCGCGATACATCCGCCGACTGCGTTCCAGACCGGACGGGACCGGCTTTCCTGCCTTTTCCAGAAGTCTGGCCGAGCACAGCATCCCCTGGGCCTGCGCCAGAAAAGCGCCCCCAAAACGCCCGGCCTCACCAATAACGGACACGTCCGCCTGATCGGTCTTTCCGTCGGGTTCTCGGCCCGTCTCGGGATGGGTCACGGGCCAGTTCCGGATCTCCTGTCGGCAGCCCAGAAGCCGTGGCAGTTCGCTGGCAGGAACGAACCCGTCTCCGAGGCAGACAGTCTCCGTCTCGATCCAGCGTTCTGCGCCTCCCTGCTGGTTCACCGCCACCCGCTCGACACGATCCTCGCCTTCGATGCAGGTTACGACGCTTCCCCACAGCACCGGTACCCCGGCGCGGCGCAATGTCGCGAGATGCCGCATCCCGGCGAGCGCCAGTCGGGGGGATTCCGCTGAAAGCCGCGCGGCGAGAAGCGGCCGTTTTACGGGCGCGGGCGCTGAGTCCACGACGGCCACCACATCGGCGCCATGCCGGACCAGTTCCGCCGCAAGCTGAAGATTGAGCGGCCCGTTCCCGGCAATGACGATCCGCCCTGGCGCCACCGCTTCATAAGCGCGCAGCATTGTCTGTCCGGCCCCCGTCGTGATGACACCCGGCAGTGTCCAGCCCGGTCGGGCCGCAGGCGTTTCCTGTGCGCCTGTCGCCACGATGATGTGCTGGGTGCGGATATAGAACGCCTCACCATCCCGCAGCCCACCGATGACGAGTGCGCCCTCTTCGCGATGGGCGCTCCAGACGAGCGTATCGTGCCACAGCCGCGCGCCACTGACCCGCATGGTTTCAATAAGCTGTCGCCCCTTGCGACCCTGATCATCCTGCCGCTCCGGATGCACCGCATTCTGCTTGAAATACTGGCCGCCCGGAATATGCCGTTCATCCACGACGAGAACATCCATCCCGCCACGCGCCAGTTCGGTCGCCGCCACCAGACCCGCCGGGCCCGCGCCCACCACCAACACGTCGCAGGCATGTTCGGCCAGACGTGCCTCCCCCGTCGCCAGACAGGCTGAAACAGCCGCATCTGGAAGACGGTCATTGCTGCGGACCCGCATCCCGTCCCGCACGGGCGTCATGCAGCCCCGGCGGGACATCTGCCCGTCCACCTCCAGCAGACACTCCTGACAGGCCCCGATCCCGCAGAACGGACCACGCTCCGATCCATCCGGCGCCGTCCGGTGCGCGATGCAGCCTGCGGCCATCAGCGCAGCCGTCAGGGTCTGTCCGGGTTTTGCGGAGACGGTGGTGTCATTGAACGTAAAGTTCAGATGGTCCGACATCAGCGCGCATCCTGCGTCGTAGCGGGAAGTTCGATGGCCTCAACTGCTGCGGTTTTCTGCTGGCGACGATAGGGCCGTTCCGCATAATGCTCGATCCGCCGTTGCAGGAAGTCCCATGCCGTCGTCATCAGCAGGTAATACAGGGCCGCCACGGAAAACAGTTCCAGCACCATGAACTGGTCCTGCACCAGGATCTGGCTGCGCTGCATCAGCTCTTCCATGGAGATGACGGACGTTACGCTGGTCGTCTTGAGCAGACCGTTCACCGAATTGCCCAGCGGGGGGATGATGAGCCGGAACGCCTGCGGAAATGCGATCCGCCAGGCGATCTGCCGCTCGCTCAGACCCAGCGCCCGCGCCGCTGCGATCTGGCCGGTTGGCACGGCATTCAGCCCCGCACGGATAATTTCCGCGAGATACGCTGCCTCGTTCAGTGTCAGCCCGATGATCGAACATGCCAGAACACTCAGCCGGATATCCAGCTTCGGCAGACCGGTATAGATTACGACCAGTTGCACCAGCAGGGGCGTACCCCGGAAAAACCAGACATAGAAGCGCGCGGGCCAGGACAGCACACGGTGCTGCGAGCGTTTCATGACCGCAATCAGCAGCCCTAGAAGGAACCCCATCATCATTGAGACGACCGTCATGATGACCGTGATGAGCGCCCCGCGGAAAATATAGGGGCTGCCGAGATAGGTGAAGAAGCCGTGCCAGCTCCAGATCTGCATGTCGATGCCCCGCGTTCGTATCGTGTTCGTATCAGTGCATGTCGGATGGATGGGACGGCCCCGAGACCGTGATCCGTCCGGGAAAGGGGGAGACGCCATAGGGCGCCATGAGGCGTTCCAGCGTTCCGTCCTCACGCATGTTTTCCAGAACATCCGCCAGACGCTGCGCCAGAGCCGGGTCCCGCAGCGCCAGCGCGACGGGCGTGGGGTACAGCCCCTTCAGAATGGGCTTTACGCCACCCTGAAGTGCGTTGCGCCGTGCCACCGCATCAATGGAAAACACCGCCGTCACCTGCCGCGCGCGCAGGGCGGCAAAGGCGATGCCCACGTTCTGGAACGTCTTGATATCAAAGCCCGGCCGTCCGGCGTCCCGCAAGGCCTGATCGGCCTCGCGGGCATGGTGCTCCTCGATCCCGCCCATCTCGACCCCGATCGAAGAGCCGGACAGATCCTCTAGCCGAGTGGGGTGCCGGGCAGAATCGTCGTTGAGAGACACGCTGATCGCCTGAATCTCGTAGGGGATCATTTCCATCAGCCGGGCGCGCTGGGCGGTATAGAACATCCCCGTATTGATGACGTCCCACCGTTTCTCGAGCAGCCCGAGCGTGAGCTGCGCGAAGGACGTCGAGAGCGTGACCGGCTTCAGACAGAGCCTGCGGGCGATCTCGTTTCCAAGCTCGATCCGCATCCCGGCAATCTGCCCGTCCACCGTCACATATTGCAGGGGCGGCAGCGTCGGATTGGTCGCCATGACCAGATGCTGCGGGGAAATCAGTCCCTCAACAGCCTCCGGACACGGCGCGGCCTGCGCTCCAAAAGCGAGCACCGCACAAAGCAGCCCCGCCCCCCGGATCAGACCTGACACAGGGCCGCCCGCCATATCAGGCGCGCTCTTCGAACCGCAGGTCCAGATCGCGGACGATCTGAAGGGCGCGGGCATCATCCGCTTCCGGCAGCGGCAGACGCGGCGCGCGCGGACCACCGACATCGAAGCCCATGTGCTTCAGCAGGGCTTTCGTTCCCGAGACATAACCCTGCCCACCCACGAACTGGATCAGCGGCACATGGCGGAAATACATCTCGCGTGCCTTGCCGATGTCCTTGTAACCGTCACAGAGATTGAAAATCTCGCTCATGACATGCGGCGCTACGTTGGATGCCACTGCGACCCAGCCGATTGCGCCTTCGAGGAAGCTCTCGAAGCCCATGATGCCGCCAAAGACCGAAAGCCGGTCACCACACAGCCGGATGATGTCCCGCACGCGGGTCACATCCATCGTGGATTCCTTGATGAGGCAGCAGTTGTCGATATGGGACAGACGCGCCACGAGTTCAGGCTTCAGATCCACATTCGCCGTGGCCGGGTTGTTGTAGAGCATGATCGGCAGGCCGATCGCATCCGACACCCGGCGGTAATGGACGAACAGCTCGTCATCCGTCGGCGTGGAATAGAACGGGGGGATGATCATCACGCCATCAGCCCCGAGCTTCTCGGCTTCCTGGCTGTAGCGGATCACGTCATAGGTGTTCTCCGCGCCTGTTCCAATGAAGACCGGAACGCGGCCTGCGGCCTGCTCGATGACGGTCTGCGCAACCAGCGTACGTTCGTCATCCGTCAGCGACAGAAATTCACCGGTCGAGCCCAGCGGGATCAGACCTGCGATGCCCTGCGCGATCTGCCAGTCGGTGAAACGCCGCAGTCCGGGGACGTCAATGCGCCCTTCGCTGTCATAAGGCGTGATCATGACGGTATATGTGCCACGAAACTTCATGGGTCTTTCTTTCCTCAATGTTCCGGGTCCGACCGCGATCCGGCCGGGTCCGTGGCGGCATCACCGCCATGGGTATTCATGAACGCCGCAATATCGGGCTGTTGCGCCGCATATCCGCGCCCCGTTCCGACGGCCCTGACCTGACCGTCTTCCAGAAGAACAATCCTGTCCGACAGCGATGAGACGACACCCATCGCGTGGGAAACCTGAATGATCGTCATGCCGTCCTGCGCCAGATCCCGCAGCAGCACGCCGACATCACGTACCTTGTGCGGATCGAGCGCCGATGTCGGCTCGTCCAGCAGAAGCAGCGCCGGGCGGAGCATGAGCGCGCGTGCAATCGCCACACGCTGTTTCTGGCCGCCCGACAGATCGGCTGGCAGCACGTCCGCCTTGTCCGCCAGCCCCAGACGCTCCAATAGCGCGCGCGCTTCGTGCTCGGCCTCCCGACGCGAACGCTTCGTCACAACCGTTGGTGCCAGCGTCAGGTTCCGCAGAACCGACATATGACCGAACAGTCCGTATTGCTGGAACACGATCGCAGCCTGCTCCCGCAGGATGCGGGCAGAGGCCGGGGCGGCCATGTCCACGTTCCGCCCGTGAACGCCCATCTGGCCCTGCCAGACCGGCTGAAGCCCGATCAGCGTCCGCAAAAACGTGGTTTTCCCCGAACCGGACGGCCCGATGAAACTCACGATGTCCCCGCGTTCGGCCTCAAATCCAGCGTGACGCAGGGTTTCGTTTTTCCCGTGGCGGACGCAGACGTCCCGGACATCAATGTACGGCAATGCGTTTCTCCAGCAGGCGGCTCAGGCAGGTCAAAGGATAGGAAATCGCGAAATAGAGCAGGAGGACCACACAGAAGACCTGCGCCGAGGGCAGGCCGCGATTGGTCAGGATCACCCCGGCCTGGCTCAGCTCCACAACCCCGATCTGGGAGGCCAGTGCAGTATCCTTGATGAACAGCACCAGATAGCCCACCGCGGGCGGCACAACGGCGGACATCGCCTGCGGCGCGATCACATACCGCCATCGCGCCCAGAGTGGCAGGTTCAGGACCAGTGCAGCTTCGACCTGCTCCACTGGAACCGTTTTGACCCCGCCATGCAGGATTTCGCAGAGATAGGCCGCCGCAATCAGACCGATGGAGCCAATCGCAACAGCTGTCGCCGACACATCCACGCCCATCATGCCCGTGCAGAAAAAGACGATATACAGCGTCACGATGAACGGAATGCGTCGGATGGTCTGAACATATATCACCGCCAGAACCCGCAGCGGCATCATGCCCCGCATCTCGGACAGGCGAAGCGCCGTGAGGATGACCGCCCCCACAATCCCGAGAATACCGCCACCCAGCGACAGCACGATCGTCCGGGCCATCGCCTGAAGCAGAAGGGTGATGTCATAATGCGAAAATGCGATCATACCATCCGCTCCATCGTGCGGCGGAACAGTGCAAAGACGCCCGTCAGCGCGAAAGAGAGCAGGGCATACAATCCGCCCGTCACGAGCATGACTTCAAGGATGCGGAACGTTGTCGATCCGATATCATAAGCGCGACCCGTCAGGTCCTCGACGCCGAAAATGGACGCCATGGCACTCCCCAGAATCATGATCTGAAAATGGTTAGCCAACGCCGGAAACATCGCACGCCCTGCATAGGGCAGGATGACCCGCAGATAGGTCTGACGCCGGTTCAGCCCCAGCGTCAGCGCAACTTCATGATAGACCGGCGGCACCCGCGCCATACCCGCCCCGAGAATATCCGCCAGATAGGCCGCTGCATTAAGCGTCATGCCGATCACGACTGATAAAAACGGCGAGACCATCAGCCCCATCAGCGGCAGACAGTAGAACACAGCGAAAATCTGGGACAGTTGAGGCGTATTCGTCAGGGCCGTGCTGTAACTGCGGCTGAGCCTGCGCCACGCCCCCTGATTTTCAAATCGCAGAATGGCCAGTGCGACTGCCAGCGACAGCCCGAACGCAAAGGCCAGCGTCGCAATCAGAATAGTTACGCCTACACCGCCCAGCAGAAACGGGAGATGCGCGAAAACAGGATTGAAATCCAATCCCGTCATGGCGCGTGCCCTGCACCGGCGTGATCGAACCAGCGGCGATGGATCTGCTCCAGACGTCCGTCGTGCTCCATCCCGTCAAGGATACCGTTTACATCCGCGCGCAGGGCCACGTCCTGCTGTGACATCCCAATGCAGTCATCTCCTACGGGGGGGGCAAATCCGCGAATGATCCGCCAGTGCACCTGAGCCTGCGACGGCAGGTAGTGTCCGACATATTCGATGACATCCACCATCGCATCGCCACGCCCCTGCGCCAGCGCTCGAATGGCATCGGCATAGCTCTCAAGCAGCAGCATCGGCGCCTTGGGAGCATGCTGTTGCAGATACGCAACCGCCGTCGAGCCGCGCACCTCGATCAGGCGGTGCGCGCCGGATTCGAGATCTGCAAAGGACGCGATGCCCCGGTCCGCAGGCGCAATAACCGCAAACTGTTCGGAATAAAGCGGCCGTGAAAATGCAATGACATCCGCACGTGCAGGCGTCCGTGTCAGACCGCCCAGAACGACGTCAACCTTCCCGGCCATCAGATAGGGAATGCGCCCGCTGGAAGCGAGCGTCACAAAACGCGGCTCAACACCCAGACCCTGCGCAATCGCCCGGCCGATATCGACATCATATCCGACGAGTGCATTGTGATCGTCATATTCCCCAAGTGGGGGCAGTCCGGGTTCCACACCGATATTGATGTGCCCGCTGGCCCGGATGGCGGCACTGTCTCTCGCCTGCACGCCCCCGCCCCACAGGACGACGGATGCAGCACAGACCCCCAGCAGCAGACTGTTCCGGATCGCTCTCAAGAAAGGTTTCCCTGCATGTTGTGCGACTTTGGGGTTGCGGCTACCCGATCACTGATCTAATTCAGATATACGTTCTGTATACGATAGAAAACCCTTTAAAAGAAATTTCTTCTCCGGACAGATCCTGATGGGAAACAAGATGCCTCCTGTAACCTTCACCTTCCTGAACAGCACCATCGAAGGGGTCGAGGGAGAACCGGTTGCAGCAGCCCTCAGACGCGCCGGAATTACGGAACTCGGCCGGTCCGGCGTCGACGGAACACCCCGCGGCGCCTTCTGTTTCATAGGAAGCTGTCAGGAATGCCGGGTCCGCATCGACGGCACCGTCGCCTATGCCTGCAAGGCTCCCGTCCTCCCGAACATGACCGTCACGCCCTATGTCCAGTCCTGATTTCTCTCCCGTTACCGTCATCGGTGGCGGCATTGCCGGTGCGACGTCTGCCATCGCCCTGTCCCGGCATGGCTTCCCGGTCACCCTGATCGACGAACAGCCTGTCGCAGGCGGCCAGATCTTCCGCGCCCCCTCACCCTATGCGCGCAAAATCGTTCCGCCCAATCACGAATTTTCCGGCGGCGACACCCTGCGGCAGAAACTGGCCGCATCAAACGTGGATGTCCGGTTTTCCACGCGCGTCTGGGGCCTGTCGCCCACACTAATGCTCGATCTGCTCGGACCGGACGGCATCAACCAACTGCCCGCCGCAACCCTTGTCGTCGCCAATGGCGCCACTGAGCTTTTCCTGCCTTTCCAGGGCTGGACGACGCCGCGCATCATCGGCCTTGCGGGCGCCAGCATCCTGATGCGCAACGGCGGCACCCTGCCCGGCCAGAGCGTCGTGGTCGCGGGCTCGGGGCCGCTCCTGTTTTCCGTCGCCCATCAGGTTCTTGAACTGGGCGGCAGGGTCGTTGCCATCGTGGATGCCGGTCATCGTTCGGACTGGCTGCGTCTTGGCGCCATGCTGTCGCTCGACCCGGCACGCCTGACGCAGGCCACAAGCTGGATGCTGCGTCTCAAAAAAGGTGGCATCCCGATCCATCATCGCGCCCACATTTCGGAAGCGCAGGAAACAGAAACCGGCCTGCGCCTGACCGTTACAGAAATGGATCATCCCGAACGACGCCACGTTTATGCGACTGAGGCCGCAGCCTGCGGATATGGTCTCAAGCCTTCCACTCTCATCACCCGCACGGCGGGCGTTCAACACCGTCACGATCCGGTTGGTGGCTATCTTGAGCCCGTAACGGACGGCGCAGGCCGCACCAGCCGTCCCGATCTTTATGTCACGGGGGACGCTGCCGGAATCCGTGGCATGGCCGTGGCCCGTCTGCGGGGCCTGATCACGGCCCATGCCATCGCCCATGACCGGGGCGTGATTTCCACAGAAGTTTACAAGGCGCTGACACGCGCGCCTCTCCGTCAGCGCCGTCGCCTTGAGGCTGTCTCGCGCCGGATGCTGCCTCTGATGAACGCCGGCAGCGCCATTCCCGCCCATCTTCAGGACGAAACCATCGTCTGCCGCTGCGAACGCGTGAAGGCCGCGACCCTGCGTTCCGCCATTCAGGCCGGAGCCGAAGACCTGAATCAACTCAAGGCCTGGACACGCTGTGGCATGGGCCCGTGTCAGGGCCGCATGTGTGAGGACAGCGCACGCAGCCTGCTGACAGCGGCCTGCGGCAAAACCCCGGAAGAGGCAGGCAGCTTCACAGCGCGAATGCCCTTCTTTCCCCTCCCGCTCACAGCCGTGACCGGAGATTTCACTTATTCCGATATTCCTCTTCCGAAGGCAGCCCCCCTATGACCCAGGCGCTGCACACCAGACCCGATGTCTTTGATACGGTCGTCGTGGGGGCGGGCGTCATGGGCGCTACAACTGCGCTTTTCCTTGCCCGCGCTGGCCAGAAAGTCGCCCTGATCGACCGGGAGGACATGTTCAGGGCAGCATCCGGCGTCAATGCTGGCACCCTGACCCTGCACATGACCCGTGCTCAGCTCATTCCGCATGCCATCCGCGGCCGCGAGATGTGGCTCGACAGTGCCAACTGGCTCGGGGAAGACGTCGGTGCCCTCGCCACACCCGGCCTGTCCATGGCGTTTACCGAAGCCGAAGAAGAGCTGCTGCGTCAGCGCGCGCGCGTCCGACAGGAAATGGGTGCGCCGATTGAAGTCCTGTCAGCCAAAGAGACCATCAGGATCGAACCCGGCATAAACCCGACCCTCCGGGCCGCCGCCTACTGCGCGCTGGACGGCCATATCCCGACCTATCGCGTCGGTGGGGCCTATGCCCGCGCCCTCAGGCAGGCCGGGGTCACGATCATCGAGAACAGTCCGGTCGAGGGCATCAGCCCCGCTACTGGCGGAGGCTATGAGGTCCGGATTACCAGCCGCGCGCACCCCGTACGGGGCCGCAGAATCGTGCTCAGCACCGGGGCCTGGCTCGAAAAAATGCTGGGCTGGCTCGGATATGACATTCCGATCCGCTGCCTCATCAACCAGCTTGTCGTCACGGAAACGCTGCCGCCCGTCATGAGGAGCGTTCTGAGCATTGCCAACGGCCTTCTGTCTCTCAAGCAGTTTGCCAATGGCAGCGTGCTGATCGGTGGCGGCTGGCAGGGCGAGGGCAACATCCATCAGGGCGGTACCCGCGTCATTCCTGAAAACCTGCGCGGCAATGTCCGTCTGGCTCAGCACGTCGTCCCGCGCCTCAACGAAGCGCAGATCCTGCGTGTCTGGCTCGGTCTCGAATCCGAAACGCCGGACGCCATGCCCCTGATCGGCGCCCTGACGCCAGATGAAGATGCCTTTGTCGTCGGATGCGTCCATTCCGGATTTACGAGCGGGCCATATATGGGGCGCCTGCTTGCCGAGCGCATTCTAGGGGGCGACCCGGATCTGGGCGCGTTCGACCCTACCCGCTTTTCCTCCCTTCCCGCCACTGGAACACGCCCATGATCCCCGCTTCCCCCACGCCATTCCGGGGCGTATATGCCGCAACGCTGGTGCCCTTTCTGGAAGACGGGACGCTGGACGTGGCGCGCTTTACACAGCACCTGTGGGACTGCACCCGTGCCGAAGGCATCGTAGGCATCCTGTGCAACGGTCATGCAGGCGAGAACCATCTCCTGACCCGCGAGGAAAAGCGCCGCGTCGTGGAACTGGCCGCCGACACCATCGGCAAGGACCGCATCATCGTCTCGGGCATCCTGTCCGAAGACCTCGATGAAGCCTGTCTTCATGCCCGTGATGCCATCGCGGCCGGAGCGGACGCACTGCTCGTGTTCCCGCCGTTTTCATGGGCGGTGTCGCAGGATCATGACGCCATCATCGCCCATCATGCCGCTATCTGCGAGGCCGTCGATGCCCCGATCATGCTGTATCAATCCTCCGTCGGCAGCGGCGGCATGGCCTATTCCCTCCCCATCCTTGAAAGCCTGCTCAGGCTCCCCGGCATCGTCGCCATCAAGGAAGGAAGCTGGGAAACCAACGCCTATGACAAACACCGCAGGCTGGCCGCGCGCGTGGCCCCGCATGTGGACGTCATGGCATCGGGAGACGAACATCTCCTGCCTTGCTTCGCCATTGGAACGACCGGCAGCCTCGTCAGCCTAGCGGCCATCCTGCCCGTCTCGCTCGCTAAACTGTGGCGCGCGATGGAGAACGATGACCTGCCCGCCGCGCGCAGGATCCATGATGCCATCCAACCGCTGGCGAACCTGATTTACGGTCGTGCGCCCTCGGGTCGGGCCACGCTGCGTCTGAAGGCCTGTCTGGTCATGCAGGGCAAATGGCCCTCCTGCCGCACCCGCAAGGCTTCTGATATCATCGCCCCCGAAGAATGGCAGGAGCTGTCAGCAGCCTTGCACGATGCAATGGCACTGGAAGGACCGTAATGGGCGATTATATGGTGGCCGAACGCGAGCTGAATCTCGCGGAACTGGCCTATACACAGATCCGGCGCATGATTCTTGAAAAAGAACTTCCCGGCGGAATGTCCGTCGTGGAGGGGCGCCTGGCGGATCATCTCGAGATCTCGCGCACTCCCGTTCGCGAGGCCCTGATGCGACTCGCCGCCGAGGATCTTCTGGTCAAGCAGGGCTCGCGCTCGTTTGCGGTGCGGAACGTCTCGGCTACCGAATTCTTTCAGGGCATCCATATCCGCGAGATCCTTGAAAGCGAAGCCATCAACCTGTCATTCGACAGGCTTGATCGCAAAGTTCTGGAAAATCTCCGCCGTGAAGTCATCGAACTTGGCGAGACGCCCGAGCAGACGGCTGCACAGTGGCAGCTTGATGACCGGATCCATCTGATGTTTCCCAAAGTCTCGGGCAACACGGTCCTGCTCCGTTCCATCAACGAGCTGCGGACCCTGACCCGTCTTTGCGAAGTCAGCTACCCGCTCGGGCGCGTTCCCGCATCCACGCGCGAACATCTGGCCATTCTGGACGCGCTGCTCGACGGCGACAGCACCGGCGCGCGCGAAGCCATGGTCATGCATCTGCGCAATGTCGCGACAGACTGCATGGACATTCTCAGGGGCGGCTGACCACCCCTGCCCATTTCAGGAGAAACCGTCATGACGACTTTTGACATCGTTATCCGCAACGGCATGATCGTGACCGCCACGGATAAATATACTGCCGATATCGGAATAAACGGCTCAAAGATCGTCGATATCGGTTTCGACCTGAAAGGCCATGAGACGATTGATGCCACCGGCCTGCTCGTATTGCCGGGCGGGATTGACGGTCATTGTCATATCGAACAGGAAGAAGCCGACGGCACGATCCATGAAGACGATTTCGTCTCCGCCACCGGATCGGCACTGCTGGGCGGAACCACAACGGTCGTCTGCTTCGCGTCCCACATCCCCGGCCGGGGCCTTGTGGAGCAGTTCGACGCCTATCGCGAAAAAGGCGGCAATTCCCGCATTGATTTCGCCATCCACCAGATCATCACCCGCACTGACGAACAGACCATCCGCGACGAAATTCCCGTCGTGGCCGAGCGCGGCGCTGCAGGGTTGAAGGTCTTCATGACCTATGACGATTTCCATCTGACGGACGGCCAGTTTCTTCAGGTTCTGGAAGCCGCCCGCAAAAGCGACATCATAGTATCCGTCCACTGCGAGAACTATGACGCCATCCGTCACCTGATCCTGCAGCATCTTGCGGAAGGCCGCACCGAGCCGCACGGGCACGCAACCTCGCGCCCGCCCGCCGTAGAGCGTGAAGCCACATACCGCGCCATGACGATGGGCGAACTGGTTGACCAGAAGATCCAGATCTTTCACGTCTCCTGCCCCGAAGTCGCCGAAGAGATCGCCCGCGCACAGTCCCGGGATGTGAAGGTCGTAGCGGAAACCTGTCCGCATTACCTGACCCTGACGGAAGACGACCTCAAGCGGGACGGTTTCGAGGGGACGAAATATATCTGCAGCCCGCCTCTACGCACGAAAGCCGCTCAGGACGGCATGTGGCAGTATCTCCGCAGCGGCGTCATCAGCATCATTTCTTCGGATCACTGCGGCTATACGTTCGATGGCGCTGTCGGTAAGGGACGCCACGGCCGGGATGCGGATTTCTCGCTGGTTCCCAACGGTATGCCGGGCCTCGGAACGCGCCTGCCGGTCTTCTACGATGCCGCCATCAACGGCGGAAAAATCGACCTGACGGACTTCGTGCGTCTGACCGCCACCACCCCGGCCCAGCGCTATGGGCTCTATCCCGAAAAAGGAACGATTGCTCCGGGTTCGGACGCGGATCTCGTCCTGTGGGACCCGAAGAAATCCGTCACGATCACCAACGCCCTGTTCCAGAGCAATATCGACTACACGCCTTATGAAGGGCAGCAGGTTCAGGGGTGGCCGGTCAAGGTGTTCCAGAGAGGCGTGCTGGCCATGGAGAACGGCGCCGTCACCGCCCAACCCGGCACGGGACGCTTCCTCAGGTCACGCCGGGGCTGAGGCTTTCGCCCCAGCCTCATGAGTGAAGGCCGACTTACCGGTCGGCCAGAGCCGGGTCAGCGAAGCGGCGGTTTTGCAGAACCGGAAGCACGCGCCGCGCATGGGCAATCCGCTCGCGATCCAGTGTGGCAAAACCCAGGGCGGGCGCTTCACCCAGCGCGAGCGCAATCACGCCCAGCGGATCGACCACCATACTGGCACCGCAGTTGCGCGCGCCACATTCACCGACCGCCACGACATAACAGGTGTTCTCCAGAGCCCGCGCCACGGCCATGATTTCCCAGTGCCGTTCCTTCATCGGGCCTCTGACCCAGGCTGCGGGCAACAGTATGGCCTCGGCTCCCGCCAGAGCGAGATGGCGCGCCAGTTCTGGGAAGCGCACATCATAGCAGGTCATCAGACCGACCTTCATGTCACCGATCTGCACGACGGGCGGCAACTCCAGCCCCGGTGATGTCCGCTGGGATTCCTTCATGCTGAACGCATCATAGAGATGCAGCTTGCGGTACTGTGCGATGAACGCCCCGTCGCGCAGGACGAACTGCGTATTGTAGAACCGTCCGTGCCCATCCGGCACATTCACACATCCCGCCACGGCAATGCCCTGACTGGCGGCGCGCAGTCCTTCCATGAACGGGCCGTCCAGTGGCTGTGCCGTCTGGGGCAGAAGCTCCGGATTGTTGATGTCCTGCGCCAGAATGCCTTCGGGCAGAAGCAGCAGTTCAGCGCCGCCCGCCTTTGCCTGCGCGATCAGATCCAGACATTGCCGCTGGTTGGTTTCCCAGTCCGGCGCAACAGCAAACTGTCCCAGAGCAACTTTCATCATCGCATTCCATTTTCCAAAAGAGTGGACACACGCCCAAATCCGTTCTCCCAGCATGCCCGACCCATACGTTACGGTGAAGATGCAGGAGGTTGATACTTTTTATTACAGGAACAGATTCCTCAAACAGGAATCAGGAAAAAATAAATTCTAAAACAAATTGAGATAAATGAAACATAAATTCTAAATAACGTAATGTATTAATAATATTAATCAGCTTATTTTGCTAAATTTTTAGACAAATTTTATCGAAATTCATCCTGATTTTTTCTTCCTTCAGCTCGAATCAACATTCTCATCTTTAAAAAAGACTTCACGATTCCGTTATGTTGGTCATGCCCCCTCCGAAAATATTGTCATTTTCCCGCGCATCCCTGCGGTTTCCGCGCTTCTGCCATTCCTCTGAAAATATTTTTAAGAGCTATCGGGCCCGGCTTCATGCACATGCTCGTGACATCTTTTGACACGGGGGATTACTTGATTCTGTTCACCTTTCACATGCTGCGATCCCTGCGCTATTCGGGACGCGGCTCCCTGTTTCTTGGAACGGCTCTGGGTGCACTCGCACTGAGCGCACCAGCGCGGGCAGACGACGATATTGTTTCGAAAATGGAACAGGAAATGAGCCGCCTTCAGGCCGCTCAGGCTCATGTCCAGGAAGAACAGCGCGCCATCAATCACGACATGGCCATCCTGAAAGAAGAAATCGCCCGGCATCATGCTTCCGGCGCATCTACGGCGCGTGCGAGTTCCCCCCATGCCGAACAGACCGCCTCCCAGGAAAATCGCTCAGGCCGCCTCACGACGGCCTCGCTGCACCGTCCGGGAATCAAGGCGAACGCCCCCCTCAATCCTCCCGCCTCCGAACGTGAGATGACGGCCGCCTCTGGCTATGAGCCAATGCGTGGCGCCCATGCGCGGCGCGACAGGGTCTCTCTCTCCCCGACCGGACGTGCCTTGGTCGACACCGACAGGGGATCGGAACTTGCCGTCGTGGGACATCGCGCCGAAGACGTGCTTGTTCATTTCGCGGAAAACGGCGTCGGCCCCCATCCGCGTGAAACGCTCGGCGCGCAGGCTGCGGGCGCTGTTGGCGATCATGGGGTTTTCCATCTCGGTCGCGTCACGCTCATGCTGGGTGGGTTCGTCGATACTGCCGCCGTGCTCGAAAACCGTCATATCGCTTCGGACACGTTCAATTACTGGCAGGACATGCCGTATCCGAACGAGCCGCGCTATCACACCAATAATTTCGACGGGGGTGCACGTTACAGCCGCCTGTCCCTGCTGGCGCGCGGCAATATTGATTCGGAAGCGACGATTTCCGGCTTCTTCGAGTCTGATTTCGGCGCGGGTGCGGTCACGACCGACCCTTACGAGAGCAACAGCTATTCCTTTCGTATGCGTCAGGCCTATCTCGCCTATGACGACAACAAGGAAGGGTGGCATTTCCTGGGCGGTCAGGCCTGGAGCCTCCTGACGCCGGGTCGTGCAGGTATCGTCGCACGTCAGGAAAGCCTTCCGGAAACGATCGAGGCGTCCATGCTCGCAGGCCAGACATGGTCCCGGCAATGGCAGGTCCGCATCGTGAAGGATTTCTTCCATCACCGCCTGTGGACCGGCCTTTCCATCGAAAACCCTGCCACGCTGTATGATACGACCGGCTTTTCAAACACGAACGGCGCTGTTGCGATGCCCAATGGCTCGACCGTCACGATCGGGGAAAACGGCGTCGGTCTGACCAATGATACGACCAATTTTTCCAATGAAATCGCTCCTGATGTCATTGGAAAGGTCGCTTACGATCCGGTCTGGGGTCACTACGAAATGGAAGGCATCCTGCACTTCCCCCATGACCGCGTAACCATGGGCCATACCGGCCATAACAACACCGCTGTCGGCGGAGGAGCGGGTGGTTCCATGATCCTGCCTCTCATCCCCGGCAAACTGGAACTGCGTATGGCTGGCCTCGCGGGCTGGGGCATCAACCGCTACGGTTCCGTCCTGCTCCCCGACGCCACGCTCAAGGCCAATGGCAGCCCCGATCCGCTTTTCGGCATCCAGGCGCAGGCAGGCATCATCGCGCATCCCAATCCGCGGATTGATGTGTACGGCTATTTCGGCACTCAACGCGTCGGCCATTCCTATTTCAACGAAAACGGCGGGTCTTATGGCTACGGTAACCCTGCCTATTCCAATGCTGGGTGCCTTCAGGAACTCTCCGCCCTGTCCTGCACGGCCAACACGCGCGGTGTGTCCGAAGTCACGATCGGCGGCTGGTGGCGTTTCTTCAAGGGCAAATTCGGAACTGTCGAGGCGGGCACACAGCTTGCCTATGCCCAACGCCAGATCTGGTCCGGCATTGGCGGCGATCCGCATACCAGCATGAGCCAGATCTTCTTCGACTTCCGCTACCTGCCCTTCCAGTAAGAGCCCTCCGCACCGGACAGACCTACTTCTGCTCCGGTGCTTCCTGATCGTCGCGGCCAAAGAAACGCGCATAAAGCGTCGGCAATACGAACAGCGTCAGGAGCGTGGAAGAAATCAGCCCTCCGATCACGACAGACGCCAGAGGCCGCTCGACTTCCGCGCCCGATCCCCCCGAAAACGCCATCGGGAAAAAGCCCAGACTGGCTACGGATGCCGTCGCCAGAACGGGCCGCAACCGGCTCCGCGCGGCCTGAAATGCCGCATCCGCCGCTGCCAGTCCCTGTTCCCGGAACACGCGGATCTGGCTAACCAGCACAACACCGTTCAGGATCGCTACGCCAAACAGCGCGATGAACCCGATCCCCGCCGCAATGCTGAAAGGCAGCCCACGCAGCGCCAGCATGAAAATGCCGCCCGTCGCCGCCATCGGCAGGTTGGCAAACACGAGTGACGCCGCGCCGAACGATCCCAAAGCCGCCACGAGCAGCAAAAAAATCAGCGCCAGCGCGATCGGCACGACGATGAACAGACGGTGCAGCGCCGATTGCAGATTGCGGAACTGCCCGGCCCAGACCATCCGGTAGCCCTGTGGCAGTTTCACATTCTGCACCACCGCTTTTTGCGCGGCCGCCACGAACGAACTGACGTCCCGCCCGCGGATATTGGCCTGAACGATCACCCGGCGGTGGATGTTGTCCCGGTCGATGCGCGGCACGCCATCCGACAGCACGATATCCGCGACCTGTGACAGCAGAACCCAGCCCTTCCCATCCGCACGGCGCACCTGCAGATGGCCGATCCTGTCCGGCGAACTGACCGCATCCGCCCGCAGACGCACCTGCGTGGGAATGATCGCCCCCTGCACCGTCACGGGCTTGCCGACATGACCGCCGACGGCCTCCACCACCGCCAGAATATCTGGCACCGCGACCCCGAGGCGGGCGGCCGCATCGCGGTTGACGTCGATATGCAGGAAAGGCACGGTCCCGCTTCCCTGCAACGCCACATCCGCCGCGCCCGGCACGATTTGCAGCGTCGTGACGACCTCTCCTGCAATCCGGTTCAGCTCCGACAGGTCATCGCCATAGATCGAAATCGCAAGCTGTGTCCTGACCCCGGCGAGCAAATCGTCCATCCGCATCTGGATCGGCTGCGACCACGAATACGCCGCATCCGGCAGGGTTTTCTGCAGGGTGTCATTGATTTTCGTGACCAGTTCCGTCTGGGTGGACGCCGTTTTCCACTCGTCGTGGGGACGCAGGAAAACGAACGTATCGGTCTCGTTCGTCCCCATCGGGTCGGTCGGGATCGCCGCCGTTCCCGTGCTGCTCACAACCGTCCGGACTTCAGGGAAAGAACGCAGGATCTTTTCCTCCGCCGTCACGCTAGCCAGCACCGTCTCCAGCGAGGCTCCGGGCAGGCGCGTCGAGGTCACGACCAGCGAGCCTTCCTCAAGCTGCGGCACGAACTCGCCACCCAGCCGCCCACCGATCAGCACCGCCGTGATAAATGCGACACCCGTGACGATCAGCAGTCGCCCGCTATGGTGCTCGGTCCAGCGCAAAGCGGGCTCGTAATACCGGCGCACGGTCCGTACGAAAGCGGTCTCCCGGTCCGCCTGGACATTGCGCATCAGCATTGCTGCAAGAACCGGCACGCAGACGAAGCAGTAAACCAGTGAGGCCAGCAGGGCCATAATGACTGTCTGCGCCATCGGCCGGAACATCTTGCCCTCGATGCCCTGAAGCGTGAGCACCGGCAGATAGACCATGATGATGACGAAAATCGCAAAACTCACCGGCCGCACCACGGCGCGCGCAGCCTCCGCCGTCAACGCGGCAAAGGGCTTTCCTTCCCGGTTCTCGCCGCGCTCGACCATGATGTGTTCCACCACGACGAGCGAGCTGTCCACGATCATCCCGAAATCAATCGCGCCCAGGCTCAGCAGATTGGCCGATACGCCAAACAGCCGCATCCCCGCCATCGCCGCGACCAGGGACGCCGGAATGACGGACACGATCACCAGTGCCGCCCGCCAGTCTCCCAGAACGACCACCAGCACAAACAGCACCAGAGCCGCACCGATCAACAGGTTTTCCTTGACCGTATGGATCGTCTGGCCCGTCAGATCCGCCCGGCTGTAAAACGACTCCAGCGTGACACCCGGCGGCAGGGACTGGCGGATCGTCGGCAGAACATGCCGGATCGCATCCAGCGTCGCATTTGAACTTGCGCCGGTCTGCATCATCACGACGCCAATGACTGCCTCGCCCTGCCCGTCGCGCGTCACGGCTCCAAGCCGCGTGCGGGGCCCTGCGGACACAATGCCCATGTCGCGCAGCCGGATCACATGACCATTCGTGCCAAATTTTACGGGTATGGCGCCAAAATCCGCCAGACTGCCCACGAGCGCACGCCCGACCACGACATTCTGCTCGGCATGATGCGCAATCCAGCCCCCACCCGACGAGGCATTATTCGTGTCCACGGCCTGAACGATATCGCCGATCGACACACCGAACGCCCGCATCCGCGCCGGATCAACCGCCACCTGATACGTCTCGACCGACCCGCCATTGACGTTGACATCCACCACGCCCGGCACCAGCCGGAGCTGCGGTACGACCGTCCAGGTCATGAGACGGTTCAGTTCCATCAGCGACAGACCGCCACCCCGGATCTGAAGCTGCATGATCTCGCCCATGCCCGTTGCGAGCGGCCCCATCGACACACTTACGCCCGGAAGCGTGATGCTGTCCCGCGCCGCCTGCAGCCGTTCCGACACCCGCGCCCGGTCCAGATCAATATCCGTCGCATCATCGAACTGGAGATAGACCGCCGACACGCCCGTCCGGGACACAGACCGCAGATCCGTAACGCCCGGAATTCCGGTCAGGCTGGCCTCGACGGGGAAGGTGATGAGCTTCTCGACCTCTTCCGTCGCCAGTCCGGGTGCAGTGACCGAAACCATGACCTGTTTGGGTGAAATATCCGGTACCGGCTCGACCGGCAGTCCCGGCACGGTCATAATCCCGCCGATCATCAGCGCGACAAGCAGGCCCAGCAGGACAAAACGGTTGGACTGGAAAAAATGCAGCATGAAACCCGGTCAGTCCGTATCCAGCCCGCTGACGAGCGACATGGATTTCAGAACGAAACTGCCCTCCGTCACCACGATGTCTCCCACCTTCAGAGGGCCCTGCACGACGGCGCTCTCATCCGTGGCCAGCCTGACCCGGACCTCGCGCGGCGCATAATGGCCCTCCAACGTCTGGACATAGACAAGATCGTGCCCTTCGATCGTCTGCACCGCATTGGCCGGGACGATCATGCCCTCGACGGCCTCGCTGGTTTCCAAGGTCGCGTCCAGCATGACGCCCGGTCGCAGGAAGGCAACAGGCCGGTCCACAACACAGACGACCTTGACCAGTCCCGTCACCGGGTCTGCCACACCATCAATCGTCGTAATTTTCGCATGGAACGGCTCGGCCCGCGTATTTCCTGAAGGCCGAACCGTCACGACACTTCCCACGCCCAGCCGGGACACTTCATCGGGCCGCAGATCCGCGACGATCCACACGCCCGACAGATCCACGACCGTCGCCACGGCCTGCCCCGGCGTCACGTCAGAGGCCACGGAAGTCTGGATGGACTGTACGACACCCCGCACCGGCGAAATGAGCGTGGAGGCCTCATCCTGCACGATCTTTTCCGTCACGGAGGTGAACTCTTCCGTCAGGCGATGCTCGATCAGCCCGATATCCGCTTCCCGCGCCACAACCATGCTGCGGGCCTGCTGCACCGCCGCCTGACGCCGCCGCACTTCCCCGACCGACACCGTACTGCCGACAAGCGACTGCCCGCGACGATAAGCCAGTTCGGCTTCCCCCAGCGTCGCTTTCGCCGAGGCCAGCGCGGCCTGATCCTGCTCCATCTGAAGATGCAGCACATGCAGCGAATGATCGGTGTAATCAATGAGCGCCTGTCCCGGCTCCACGGTCTGCCCTGGTGTCACCCGGACCGCCGTGACTTTGCCGTCCCCGCTCGTACGGATCACGACTGTCCGGGAGAGATCGGCGCTCACCTGAGCCAGCGCCGACACCGTGTCATGCAGTGTTCCCTGACGGACGGTCGCGGTCCGCAGATGCTCCGCGTCCCGCGCCTGCGCCCCCAGTGTCAGGGGCTGCATCCAGCCCGGCGATTCAGCCGCATGCGCACAATTCAGAGCACATGCAGCCACCCCGACGATCAGAAAACGTGAAAAGCGGCTCATGGAATGGTCCCCGTCGCAATACCCATCCGGATAACGGCCGCATGCCAGGCAATCTCCGCACGGTTCAGATCCAGCAGCGCGCGATACGCATCCGTCCGGGCCCGCAGCGCCTCGATCAGCGGCGTCTCGCCCACCCGCCAGGAACGCTCCATCCCGTCCGCCCGGTGCAGCATGGAACTGGCTTCAACGCGGGCGTTGGAGCGCGCGCCGGTCGCCGCTACCAGCCGTGCCCGGACCTGTGCCATCTCGTTCCGCACGGCCCGGCGCGCCTCGACTTCCTGTCGTGTTGCAGCAGCCATGCGGTCCCGGGCGGCGGATTCCTGCGGAGTATTCGTCACTGCACTCGGCAGCGGCACCCGCAGATTGACGCCCACCTGCGTATCCCACGGACTCCCATACTGCCCCTGATCAATCGCATCGACGCCCACTTCGGGGTTGGGCATGAAGCTCCTGCGGACCAGCTTCATCTGGTTCTGCGCCGCAATCACGGCCTGATGCGTTGCCCGCACACGCGGATCAATGTCTTCGACCCAGCGTCCGTCATTGGCACGCGTCAGCTCCAGCCAGTGGTCATCCGCCTGCGTGATATCCGGCACCCCCGGCAGGCCGGTCAGGGTCCGCAACTGGCTCGCAGTGGTTTCGATTTCCTCGGCGGCCATGTCCGCTTCGGTCCGGGCCTGGGCGAGCTGTGCTTCCACGGCCTGCTGGTCGGACATCGCAGTCTCGCCCGCATGTCCGGCCCGCTGCACATCGGCCTCGATCCTGCGCAATGCGGACACCGTCGCCAGTGCCGCAGTCTGCCGGCGCATCGCCATGATCGCGGCCCCGGTTGCATCCACGACCCGCACCGCAACGGACATGCGCTCCACATCCAGGCGAACGGTCGCGGTTTTCGCTTCGGCCTTCGCAACGTTTTCGGTGGCCGTGCCTTGTCCGGGCAGCCAGAGCGGCACCGAAACACCCCCCTGCCAGGTGATGTACCCATGATTGTCCCCGCTGATACGGTCATCATAGTATTCACCGCTCAGTGTCGGGCCACCCGCGAACCAGGACTGCGCTGCCTTCGCCCGCGCATCCGCAGACTCCTGATTGGTCTCGAGTTCGATCCGGACGGGATCATTTTTCCACGCCGCGGCAATCGCATCATGCATTGAAAGCGGTGCTGTCATACTCCCTTCGGCACAGCCATTTTCTGCGCCTGCGACACAGATGACAGCCAGAAGCCCCACGCTGGCCCACAGCCTGCACGCGCCCCCTGCAGACCGCGCAACACAAAGGAAATGAAATGCCATTCCCGTCTCATCCCCCGACCGGCGAGACGTGTCAACGGACAGAAATGCGACTGTCTCTCCGCATTCCGGGTGCGTCACGCAGCTGCTGCGTCAATTGCTCCTCTTCCCAAACAGCCTTATGACTCAAAGCTAAGAGTCACTCTCATTTAATGTCCGTCCTTACTCCCCTAGGGCCCAACATCCATGCTGATCCATATCCCGAACGTCCTTTCTCCCGAAGAAGTCCGCCATTTCCGCAACAGGCTGGAAGCGGCCGAGTGGACGGATGGCCGTGTCACGGCTGGAGAACAGTCCGCACGGGCCAAGCTGAATCTCCAGATCCCGCAGGACTCTCCGGAATGCCGCGAACTCGGGGAAACCATCCTGCGCGCCCTGGGCCGCAATCCGACGTTCAACAGCGCGGCCCTGCCGCTGCGCGTCTACCCGCCGCTTTTCAACCGCTACGATACGGGCATGCATTTCGACGCTCATGTGGACAACGCCATCCGCCCTGTCCCCGGCACGGGCATGCGCATCCGCACCGATGTTTCCTCAACGCTGTTCCTCACCGGCCCGGACGAATATGAAGGCGGCGAACTCGTCATTCAGGATACCTACGGCACCCAGAGCGTGAAACTTCCCGCGGGCGACATGGTGCTCTATCCCTCGACCAGCCTGCACAGCGTCAACCGTATCACCAGCGGCAGCCGCTGGGCTTCATTCTTCTGGTCGCAGTCCATGGTGCGTGACGATACGAAGCGCAGACTGCTCTACGACTTCGACTGCTCCATCATCGAGACCCGCAAGTCCCTGCCCGACAGCCACCCCGCCGTCCTTGGCCTGACCTCGACCTATCACAATCTTCTGCGACAGTGGGCGGAACTCTGACCCCCATATCCGTACCTGCCGACACACATAAAAACAGAAAGGCGGGTTCTCAACCGCATCACCGAGGCGTTATGAAAGATCAGATCGCCTCGGCAATCCGCTGAAAGCCGTCTCTACTGAAAGAAATTAAATAAAAGCTGACATAATCAGCGCAGAAAAGAAAAAACTCTGCAACAGAGCCGGCGAAGATTCACCCGAACACACCCGGACAGCCTTTTAACGAACGTTTAATTATTGTAGGATAATAGTCAATTCTCCTATCGAGAGAGTCAATTCGGGTGATGGAAAAGCAAAAGGATGACTTCAGGCAAAGCCTGAATTCTGTCCAGAACTGGCCACAGGGAGCCCGTGATGACTTTGTCCTTCACGCTCTGGACTGCTCCGCTATTGTCGCCATCACCGATACCCGCGGCCGTATTCTTTCCGTCAACAACCGGTTTGAGGAAATCAGCGGCTACACCCGTGAGCAGCTCATCGGAAACGATCACCGCATGCTGCGCTCAAAGCAGCATGACAAAAAATTCTTTCGCCAGATGTACCGCACGATCGCCTCAGGCAATGTCTGGCATGGCGAGATCTGCAACCGGCGCCAGGACGGCAGTCTGTACTGGGTCGACACCACGATCGTCCCTCATATCTCGGAAAGCGGAAAAGTCACGAGCTATGTGGCCATCCGCTTTGATATCACCGACCGCAAACAGGCTGAAAACCATCTCAAATCAAGCAGGCAGAAACTGCAGAAAGTCGTCAATACAGACTTCCTGACCAAGATTTCGAACCGGCTTCATTTTTCACATACCCTGCGCAGAACACTCCGTACGAGCACCGCAAGCCATATCTGTCTGGCCCTGCTCGACATAGATACCTTCAAAACGATCAACGATACGTCCGGCCACGATTCCGGCGACCGCCTTTTGCGCAAGGTTGCCGAAAAGCTACAGGAATTCGAGAGCGACAGCTGCTTCATCGCCCGCATTGGAGGCGATGAGTTTGCCGTTCTCATGACGGGCGACACTCTGGTCCTGTTCGAGACAATCCTTCAGGACATCCTGGAGCAGATGCGCTTCAGCATCCGCAACCGGACCATGACCCATGCCTGCACCGTGAGTATCGGGTATGTGTCTGTACCCCTGTCCGATGCACGGGAAAAAACCCTTCTGAAATGCGCCGATCTGGCCCTCTATGCTGCCAAAACAGAAGGCCGGAACCGCATGCGGGAATACCATCCCGTCATGGAAGAAAAGCTGGACCTTGCTGCCCGTCTCCGCCGACGCGTCCAGAGTGGCCTGCGCGACCAGAGCATCAAGGTTTTCTACCAGCCCATTTTTTCTCTGAGCGTTCCAGGACGCATTTCATTCGAAGCCCTTCTGCACTGGGACCATCCGCAGCATAAAGTGCTCTCTCCGCAATATTTCCCCGAGGTTTTCGAAGATCACAGCCTGACCATGACCCTGAATACTTTCGTGACGCACAGGGTCATGGAAGATATGAGCAGACTCCGCGAAAAGAACGTTCGTTTTGAGCGGATCGCCATTAACATCACGTCCTGTGATTTCGAGAATACCGATTTTTTTCGAAAGCTCGACAGCCTCGCGGATGGTATGAACGTTCCACTCAATTCCCTGGCGCTCGAAATTACCGAGAACATCTTCTCGCGGCCACACCATCAACAGGTCGAGCGAGAACTCGATACGCTGCATCGCAAGGGAGTCCAGATTTCTCTGGACGATTTTGGCACGGGATTTGCGTCCCTGACCCACCTCAAGACCATCACGTTCGACTACGTCAAGATCAACCGCGCATTTGTAGCCGGGCTGGAGCGTCACGGGACCGATGCGGCAATCATCAGGGGCGTGATTGACATCGTGCACAGCCTCGGACGCAAGGTGGTCGCCGAAGGTATCAGGAGCGCCTCGCAGGTTCGCGCGCTTCTGGAAATGGAATGCGATTTCGTGCAGGGGGATTTTCTGTGCGAAGCAGTGCCTGTGATGGACATCCCGGCCGCACTGGAAAAAATCCGGTACAAGGCGCTTCTGTAAAAGTCCTTGTACCGGGATGACCTGACGGGCGCTTCAGCCCGTCAGGTCGTGTTACTCAGAAACGCTGATCAATACCGGTGAGGATCGTACGGCGCAGACCGTATTGCGGTGCCCCGACGCCAATGCCACTGCCATCACGCAGCAGATAGGTCCGGTCAAACAGATTGGTCACATCCAGACGAAGCTGGGTCCGCTTGAGGAAAGGAACGTGGAACAGATCCTTGAAGGACTGGACCAGCGACAGGTTGAACGTTGCGTACTGCGGAACCGAAGCTCCGTTGGGCGTTGCACCGTCAGCACGCAGACCGCTGCCGTAAACCATCGTTGCAGACAGGCGCAGCGGATGGCCGGTTCTGTGGAAGAAGGAATAGCTGCCGCCTGCCGAAGCGGTCCAGCGCTGATCGTGGTCCAGATGGATCCAGCGCTTGCTGGTATAGGCCAGATCGTCCGGATCGAAGTTCCACTGGGCGGTCGTGATGTCCTTGCCGATCGCGCGGGACCAGGAGAAATTGCCGTAAACACTGAAGGCACCACGGGTATAGTCAGTGGCGAATTCATAGCCATGAACCTGACCGCGACGGTAATTGAACGCCGACAGGATGACGGGAGAGCCAAACTGGCCTTCGTCGATCATGTTTTTAGCGAGCTTCACATAGGCATCAAAAGAGGCATGCCAACCCGGCAGGATGGTCTGAGAGAAGCCCGCATCGAAATAATGGTCACGCTCGGCCTTGACGTTGCTGTTCAGGAACGTTCCTGGAGCGGCAGACGTATTGGCGAACTTGTTAAGCGAAGTGCCTCCCACCAGCTCGAACGGCGGCGGCGTGAAGTAACGGGAATATCCAGCATGGAACGTCCCACCATGCCAGGGCTTGTAAACAATATTCAGACGAGGGCTGACCTGCTTGGCGTGCGTATATTCATCCACGCCATCGAAACGCAGACCATAATTGACTGTCAGGTTCTTGAGCGGACGCCACTCGTCCTGGGCATAGAGCCCGTACATCCAGCCCGTACGGCCCGTTCCGTCATGAATGGTAAGCGGATTGTCGGAATAAACCGCACCCCCGTCGGCATCTTCACCCGTCTGGGGATAAACGGTTGAATCCGATTTGGAAACGTTTCGTTCGACATAGATCTGATAACCGAAGCGGACAGTGTGATCTTTCGCGGCCTGCCATGTCGCGTCGGACTGTGTTCCCGTCGAGAAGACCGAACGGGCCGCACGCTGTGCAATGCCGTTATAGACCAGGTCGCCTAGCGGATCGGGCGAATACCGCAGGGAACTGTAGCGCATCACGGCGGAGGTCTGGAAGCTCAGCTTGCCCATGTCCTTCTGCAGGGACAGGATGCCGAAATCCGTAATTTCCTTCTGATGTTCATTCAGGCTTGAGCTGTCGCCATTGCCGTAAAGCTGCTGTGACAGGTCGCTGCCAGCAAAGGACGGATTGGCAAACTGGCGCTGCTGCCCCGGATTGTTGGGGAGCTGGTATTCCGCATTGGACACACCGGCCGTAAAGCTGATGCGGGTATTTTCATCAACCGTGTAACGGCCATGCCCGAGAAAATGATACTGGTTCGTCAGATCGTGCAGGGCATTGAAGCTCGGTGTCGTGTTTTCGATACCGACACGGTTATGCACGAAATCACCCGTCGCAAACCAGTCCCACTTGCCGTGATGACCTCCGAACTGCACGGACGGAAAGAAATAATCGCGCGCGCCACCGTAAATCGAAACGTCTCCGCCCGCATCCGAATATCCGTTCTTCGTGGTGATATCGATCACGCCAGCCTGAAGGAATCCGTATTCACTGGGGAGCGCGCCGGTCGTCAGCGACATGGAATGGGCAAAGCGCGTCATGAGCGTCTGTCCAAAAACGCTCATACCTTCCGGAAGGGCCACGCCATCCAGACGGAACTGCACTTCATTATGATCGCCACGAACATGGATCTGGCCGTAACTGTCCTGCGCCACGCCCGGAGCCTGAAGCAGCAGGGCGTTCAGCGGAGCATTGTCGCCGCCCGGATTGGTCTCGATCGCCTGACGCGAGAAATTGTAGACCGTGGCCCCTGTTGAAGGCTGAAGCGCGGCCCGGGCGCGCTCGAGATGGGCGTTGACAGTAACGGCATCTTCGCCCGTGCGGCTTGTTTCCGTCGTTGTCGTCCCATGCTGGTCATCGGTGTGGCCGAAGCTGGAACGGGCAGCGGAAGCCTCATCATCCGTCTGGGCGTCAGCGGAAGCCGCAGCCGTCTGGGAAGAGGTTGCAGACGGCGTTACCGACTGCGCAAACGCGGAATCGGCAAGGGCGGTGGTGCAGCCCAGCAACAGCAGAAAAGAACGGGCAGACACAATAGACGGCATGAAACCTCCGGACGGGGATGCAGGCAGAGACGAAGGATTGTCAGAGCGGCTCTCTTATTATGTTATATCATAACGATTCAAGTGAAATCTGCCGCCTCACCCGCCATGATGCGTTGCGCGTTGGCGCTGTTGCACAAGTACAATATAAGCACCGTGAATTGCCGGGTTTGTCCGCCTTTCCGGACAGACTGCCCACGACTGACGCTGCCCTTCCCAGGAGCTCCGATTTTTCCCATGACGCTTCGCAAGGCTCTTCTCCTGAGCGCCAGCCTTCTCGGCCCATCCCTCGCCCTCGCGGCCCCGACGGAGAAACCAAAGACACTGCCCGGAAAAGCTATCGCGCCTCATCGGACGAAAGCCCTTCCGTCAATCTCGAAGTCAGTCCCGCGCAAAGCCGGCCCCCTGTCCGTTCAGGCCCGTGATACCGAAACAATCGCCGTCACCGCACGCCGCACGGATTTCGCCTTCGCCGCAGCACAGCATCTTCCCGACGCTGATACCCGCCTCAGTGCAGAGCGCCTGATCCAGCGCGGCGTTATAACCCTGCGCGATCTGGAGCGCGTCGCGCCCAATCTGACGATCCAGTCGATCAACGGGACGGCCTCGACCAATTTCTATCTGCGTGGCGTGGGCTTCAACGACTTCACCATGAACAACATTCCCACCGTCATGACCTATTTCGATGACGTGCCCTTCGCGTTATCGACCATGTCGAGCGGCCTGATGTTCGATCTGGCGGACGCCACAGTTGCACCCGGTCCCGTCGGGACCACGCACGGGCAGTCCGATACCGGCGGCGAAATCCGCTTCCGCACTGCCGACCCGACCAGCACCTGGCATTATGGGGCCAGTCAGGACATTGCGTCTTATGCCCGAAGCCGCAGCGAGGCCTATGTTTCAGGCCCGATCGCCAAGGGGCTCGATTTCCGTCTGGCCGGACAGATCCGGCAGGGTGGCGGCTGGCAGACCGACCCGCAGAACGGTGCCCATCTGGGCGATGCAGACTCCTATGCCCTGCGCGGCAAGCTGCGCTGGCATTCGGACGACAACCGCACCACGATCCTGCTGTCCGGACATTTCGTGCAGGACAACAGTCAGGTCGTGACCAGTCAGGCCGTCCATCGCCTGATCGGCACAGCCGCTCTCCCGCATCTGGGTCAGCAGCAGGCCGAATGGTCCATGCGGCCAGAGTTCGCAAACCTGATCGGACGTCCGGAAGGGCTCAAACCCAGTGAACACAACCAGTTCTGGGGCTGGGACCTGCATATGGACCATGATTTCGGGTTTGCAAAACTCACCTCCGTCACGGCATTTGAGACCGAGCGGCAGGGCGAATACACCGATCAGGACGGCACGTCGCGCGCCGATGCAGACACCTACCGCACCATCAGTGCCAACGCCTTCACACAGGAGCTGCGTCTGGGCTCCAGCAATCCCGACAGCCGCCTGCAATGGGTCGTCGGCGCGTTCTACCAGCGCAGCCGGATGAAACAGCGCTTCTTCTTCGACTACACCGACTATGCGGCCCGCGGTTACATGATGGCGACGTCTTTTTCCATGAATCAGGAAAGCACGTCCGAATTTGGCCATGTCAGCTACCGGCTGCCCCATAACGTCACGCTGTTTGCGGGCCTGCTGCACGAAATTAACGACCGCAGCCTGCCGGGCCTGACGTCTGAAATCTTCGGCGGCAAGACCACGGCCTTCCACGGTGAGAGCACGGCCTCAGCCCAGTTTGCCGGACAAGTCGGCGTCTCATGGCAGGCGACAAAAACCACGCTCGTCTATTACAAGATGAGCAAGGGCTTCAAACCTGGCGGTTTCAGCGCCAACAACACCCAGATCCAGGCCCAGCTTGATCCGTTCGGACCGGAGACGGTGCTGACCTACGAACTCGGCTTCAAGAGCGATCCCATCCCCAATGTCCTGCGCCTGAACGGTGCGGCCTTCTATAACGACTTCCACGGCCAGCAGGTCGTTGGAACAGTGATGATCCCGAATTACGGCCCGCTCAGCGAAATCACGAACGTCCCGAAATCCGAAAGCTGGGGTTTTGAAGGGACGATCGAACTCCACCCCGTGCGCCATGTTTTCGTGACGCAGAACATCGGCTGGCAGCGCGGGAATTATCAGGACTTCCTGAACGTCAACCGCGCCGCCACGAACGCGGCCTATGCCAAGACAGGCGTCTGGCGGGCCATCAACAGCAATTTCGCTGGCGTGGACAACGGACAGCCTAAACTCACCCTGAACGGTCAGGCAGAATGGCGGCAGCCTCTGACCTCAGCTCTGGGGCTCGATGTGGGGCCGGACTGGTCGTATCGTGGCAGCCAGGCCATCGCGGTTGGCGGCACCGGATTCTATCGCCTGCCGCCTTATTTCCTGCTCGGCGCCCATGCGACCCTTCGCCCCTCATCGGGAAAATGGGAAGCCACGATCTACGCTTCCAACCTGCTCAACCGCAGCTTTTTCGAAAGTGGCGGGATGGCGACGACAACCTATTTCTACATCCCCGGACCGCCGCGCTTCATCGGCGGCCGAGTTTCCTGCGGCTTCTGAAAACCTCGGGGCGGATCAGCAGGAAATCAGGCAGTGCGCGAGCGACTGGATTTCCTGAAGATTCTTCTCGGTATTCATGGGCTCGCGTCCCAGCATGTTCATTGCCCGGAAGTGGATTGTGCTGAGCAGCATGTCCAGAATCGTATCCGGATCCTGGCAGAAAACTTTCTCGCCACGCCGGCTTGCGCGCTCAAGGAACAGGGCCATCTGCGCACGGGCAGGTGCCACGCTCGTTTCCCACAGAACCTGACCGAACTGCGGATCATGCACGGCCTCACCCAGCAGGGTCCCGTAAGTACGGCCCAGCGGTGTGGCGAGGAACCGGACGCGCGCCGCGATCAGTTCGTCCACGTCCCCGGCAAAGCTTCCCGTGTCGATCTGCGGCGTCAGATCGTCGCGCCACAGACGAATGGCATCGAAGAACATCGCCTGTTTGGTTGGCCAGCGCCGATAGACCGTGGCGGTCGAAACGCCAGCGGCTTTTGCCACGCGACTGATCGTCAGGCCCTGATAGCCTTCCTCCGCCAGAACCTGCGCGATCGCCGCGAGGATATTGTCTTTCAGGCTGAGATTGATGGGCCGTCCCGGCGCACGGATCAGTGCGCGGTCCCGAACGGGAACATGCACTGGCTTTAGCGGTAAAGTGTGTGTCACTGCGGTCTGCGACATGAGTGTTCCCCTTCCTGACCATTTTATCGGTCGACATGATCTCTTGAGTTAACGCAGCTAGTCAGAGATGGACGCTTCGTTACAACACGCAATTGCGTTTATTTGATATCAAAAGATGTCCATTTTCCATCAGGGAATCACATGGCTCGCCTGAAGCGCTGTTCTCTTGGCCTGAACTGCTGCTGCATCCATCGGAACAGACCGGACCGAGGCGATCTCCTGAGCAGAAATCCCGGACGACGATCCTCCGCCAAGAGTCGCGGCATAATTCAGCACAGCGGCAATATCGTCATCGGACAGCGCCTTGAACGACGGCATGAAGCCCTTATAGGACTGCCCTTCCACCAGGATCGGACCATGCAGCCCGTTCACCAGAACCGCAGCAAGATACGCCTTCCCTTCGGATGAGGCCGCAATTGCACCAACCCGTCCCGCCAATGCCGGGAAAGCACCCGGTCGGCCTGCGCCCGCAGGACCGTGACACATCGCGCATTTCCCCGCGTACAGGGCTGCACCATCCGCCGCCATCGCCGCCGAGGTCACGAACGGCCCTACGCCGAGAAGGCCCGCCAGCATGATCCTGAACCCATGTCTTTTCGTCATGGCCCGAAGCCCTCCGGAATATGCGTTGCCGTAGCAGTTTGAAACACATTACCTCCCGGTTCGTCTGAAAGCTACCGCCTCCAGACGGCGGCCCGCGTCTTTCTCGAAACCGCAAATCCGCCTATCCTGCGCGCATCTTTCCTGCCGGGGTCCGGCACAGTTGGCAGAGGTTCCGCATGACCCAGAGCGAGACACCCCCTCCCCCGGGCGGCACGAAACGACGCGATCTGCTGACGACCGCAACCGTAACACTGGGCTGCGCGGGGGCCTGCGCCCTTGCCGTCCCTTTCCTCAACAGCCTGAAAAACCCGGCCGCCACGACCCTTTCCGACAGGACGCTGGAGGTCGATCTGTCCTCTCTTGCTCCCGGACAGGACATGACCGTGCAGTGGCAGGACTGGCCCATTTTCATCCAGCATCGCACACCACAGATGCTGGCCGCTCTACAGACGCCCGGCCACATCGCCACCCTGCGAGACGCGGACTCGAAAATGCTCCAGCAGCCGAAGGACGCCACGAACTGGCACCGTTCGGTCCGCGCCGATTATGGCGTTCTGGTGGGGATCTGCACCCATCTGGGCTGCGTCCCGTCTTTCGAGAAACCCGGCTCGGCGCCCGAGGCTGAGGGGGGATATTTCTGCCCCTGTCACGGTTCGCATTTCGACGCCGCAGGCCGCGTCGCACAACGCGCGCCCGCGCCGTATAATCTGCCGGTCCCGCCCGTGACGTTCCTCTCCGACACGAAAATCCGCATTGGCCACAGCGCGGGCGATCCGGGGTTCAGCATGTCCGACATCCAGCAGATCTGAGGACCGGCCCCCATGCCCATACCCGAGAAAACTCCCGGCTGGCTTGAACGGCGCCTGCCCGTCATGAGCGTTTTACGCCGAGAATACATCGCCTTTCCGATGCCCCGGAACCTCAATGCCCTGTGGAGCTTCGGCGCGTTCCTGATCGTGACAATGGCCGTCATGATCGCCAGCGGCCTGTTCCTCGCCATCAACTATACCCCCGACATTACGCAGGCCTTCGCCAGCGTCGAAGCCATAGACCGGCAGATCCCCTCAGGCTGGTTTCTGCGCAGCCTGCATATGGGCGGCGTGACCATGCTGTTCGCCTGCCTCTACATCCATATCGCGCGCAGCCTCTGGTACGGCTCCTACAAGGCCCCGCGCGAACTGCTCTGGCTGACGGGGCTGGGCCTGATGCTGATGGTGATGGTCACGGCGTTCTCGGGTTACGTCCTGCCCTGGGGGCAGATGTCCTATTGGGGCGCCACGGTGGTCCTGAACGCGGTCCATACCATTCCCCTGATCGGCAAGCCGGTTTCCGAACTGCTTCTGGGCGGCGAAACGCTGGGAAACACGGCCCTGCACCGCCTGTTCGTGCTGCATTTCACGATGGCTTTTGCGATCCTCGCCGTCATCGCCCTGCATGTTGCGGCCCTGCATGTAGTCAAGCCGAACAACCCTTCCGGCATTGACCCTGTCAGCCCGAAACAGACCCTGCCGTTCCATCCGTATTACACCAGCCGGGACGGCTTCGCGCTCTGTCTGTTTTTGATGGTCTATGCCGGGCTGGTCTTTTTCCTGCCCGACCTGCTGACGCTCGCGGACAATTATGTTCAGGCCAATCCGCTCGTCACACCGCGTGACATCCGGCCGGAATGGTATTTTGCACCATTTTACGCAATTCTCCGCGCGGTGCCGTCCCGCCTCGGAGGGCTGCTCCTCGCTGTGGGCAGTCTGGCCGTTCTGTTCGCCCTGCCCTCGCTGGACCGTTCACCCACCCGTCCGGCCACACGGCGCCCACTGGTGCGGCTGTCCCTGCCGCTGGCTTTTGTGTCGTTTATTCTGCTGGGCATCGCGGGAATGCATCCGCCGACCGAAACATGGCTGATCGTCAGCCGGGTGGCGATGGCCTGGTGGTTCATTCATTTTCTGGTGGTCATGCCGCTCGTTTCGGAACGGGAGATCACATCATGAGCCGCCTGCTCCGGAATCTCGTGCTTGCCGCCAGCCTCACACCCCTTCTCAGTGCCCTTCCCGCCTGCGCCAGCACCCCGGCCCAGCGCGGCCTGATCGTCTTTCAGCAGGTCTGCGCCGCCTGCCACGGCATGGACCATGTCGATTACGGCGATATGGCCGCCTTCGGACTGTCACCGGACGCCATCCGCAACTGGGCGGCCGATCAGCAGATCCCGAACGGAACGGACGACAATGGCGACCCGAAAACCCGTCCCGCCACACCCGCCGATCCCATCCTTTCGCCCTATCCCAACGAGGCCATAGGGCGCCTTGCCAATCACGGACTGCTCCCGCCCGATCTGTCCCGGCTGGCCATGACGCTGCATGGCGGCCCGGACCAGATCCAGCGCATTCTCCTGTCCTATGCTCCCACACCTGCGGGCGTAAAACTTGATGACGGCCGCTATTACAACACGGCCCTGAAATGGAAGCATATCGGCATGCCTCCACCCCTTCAGGACGGCATGCTGACCTATCCGGACGGCACAAAAGCCACCACCACACAGATGGCAACCGACGTTTCGGCCTTCCTCAACGACGTCGCACACCCGCACGCAGCAGAACGCAGACGGATCGGCCTCTACGTCCTCACCTATCTCGCCTTGATGGCGATCCTGACCTTCCTGCTGCAACGCCGGATCTGGAAATCACGCCCCTGATGACTGTCGTGCTTACAGATGCGAGGCACGATCCATACGATGCGCCTCGCGATAGGTCAGGGGCATGACCGCCAACCCCTGAACCGTCTCGATCACGTCCAGCTCCGCATTTCCAAGCAGCCGCACCAGCGCATCCCGCGGCGTATACTGCCCCCTGACGGCCACGCTGCTCCCGTCCTGCAAAAGCGCGTCGTCCATCAGAACCGGGCATCGCGTCTTGCGCTCCAGCTCTGCGACAGCCGCTGCAAGGGTTTTTGTGTCGATCTGCAAGTCGGCTTTGCGAACCGGACAGATATCAGGCGTCCGCGTCACGGTTTCTCCCCATCCAGGCACGCTGAGAACGCACACACAGACCATCACCTGCAACCCCATCCGCACAGATCCGGATGCGAGACGACACCATGTCAAATACTCAGGATACGGACGGTCTCGCATGCCCGTGACTCCTTCTGGGCGCACCTGCCTCATTTTGCTGGCAGGCCCGCCAGAGGACGGAACGCAACAGCCGGAAGGACGCCTTACCCCTCCCGTTTTTTTGAAGAGCAGACCGAAACGCTTAAAACGTCGGCGGCGTGCAGGCGCTGATGATTTCGCATCCTTCGGAACTCAGACATCGGAACCGGTGGGGCTGGCGACTATCGAAATGATACGCATCCCCCGGCCCAAGGATCTCCTGCCGGTCTCCGACCGTGATTTCCACGCGCCCGTGAAGGATGAAACCACCTTCCTCGCCCTCATGGGCATAAACCGCAGCCCCCGTATCGGCACCGGAAACATAGTTTTCCCGCAGGATCTGCAGCGTCCTGCCGAATGATGGCGCGCCCACCTGACGGAACACCACGCCCCCCTGCTCGAATGTCAGCAGTTCGTCCGCGCGGTAAAAGATCTTGTCACCGCCTTCCGGGGCGATACTGAAAAATTCGCCAAGCGTGACGGGAATCCCGTCCAGAACACGCTTGAGCGTCCCGACGGAGGGGTTCATATCTCCGGATTCGATCAAGGAAATCGTGGAGTTGGTGACGCCGGTCCGCTTGGCCAGCTCACGCTGTGACAGGTTCCTGGCCGTCCGGACAAACCGCAGGCGTGCTCCCAGATCCATCCTGTCCCATGCCCCTTATCCTGTTCCGTGTCATGAGTATGTCATATCGAAACAGAAAGGAAACCATGAAAATCGTTATACCGGGGGGTAGTATTATTTTTTCGTATTCCTGTCCGGGCCGTTCTTCGGACAAAGGCATGTGAGCCCGGAACATATGGCCCGCAAAGCCGTTCTGGAGTAGACAAACTCCCAGAACGGCGTGTGCGGACTTCCGGCTGTTCCAGTCAAGGCTCCGCGATTTTAGCAGAGACAGGATGGACGACTGATGCTGTATGTTTCGACGGGGTGTTTCACCCTCACGGTCATCATGGGCGTGTGGCTCGCCATTTTCGCGGCCCGCTACAAACGCCCTTTCCGCTTCCTCACGCCCGTTCACGTCGGATCGGCCATCGTGGGAGCGGTCTTCCTCATCATTGCCATCAGCAATGGTGACAACCGTCTCATGCTGAACGTGGCACTCGCTGTCGCCATCGCAGCCTTCGGTGTTTTGATGGCGTTTTTCCGCAGGCGCGGCGCCATGATCGCACCGCTCTATATGTGTCACATCCTGCTGGCGGTCATGTTCTATTTCTCGATGGTCTGCTTCACGATTTTTCCGAATTTCGGCCTCGACTGATGCCTTTTACAGTGCGGCAAGGCTCTTCCAGATCATGTAAGCCGCAACCGTGAAAATAACGCAGGCAAAGAACGTGGTCAGCGCAGGGCCGGAGCCTGAAAGACGCTTCGCCGCACGGGTTCCCAGCAAGCTGCCGACCACACCGCCCGCCACGAACAGCAAACCCATCGTCCAGTCCACATAGCCCGAGAGCATGTAACTCAACGCCGTACTCGCCCCCAACGCCGCCACCGCGACCAGGGACGTGCCAACCGCATTGAGAATGGGCATCCGCGTGCAGGCGATCAGCGCCGGCACGATCAGGAACCCGCCCCCAATTCCAAAAAACCCGGACAGCAGTCCTGTCCCGCCCCCGGCCAGCATGACGCGCGGCATGTTCTGGCGGTTGCACGCAGCCCCCGCCTCGCCCTTGTTGCGGCGCCCCCGCAGCATGAGGACGCCCACGACGATCATGAGCAGCGCAAAACACAGCAACAGCTTCTCGCCATTGACCGCCTTGCCCGCTGCCGCTCCGATCAACGCGCCTGCCACGCCGCAGGGCGCGAAAATGCCCGCGCATTTCCATTTGACCGTTCCCGCGCGGGCATGGCTGACCAGTCCGGCCAGAGCATTGACCGCCACCGCCATGGCGCTCGTTCCGATGGCGACATGGGCGTTTTTCACACCCACGACATAGACCATCAGAGGAACGGCCAGAATGGACCCGCCTCCCCCGATCAGTCCCAGCGTAAACCCGATCAAAACACCGCAGGCCAGCTCAAGGGCAATATGCACGATCCGCTCAGCCGCCTTTTTTCGCAGTCAGAGGCTTGGGCGCGACCATCAGTTCACGCCCCTTGAGCATCCCGTCCCAGTACATCAGCGGCATGACGTATTTCTTGAGCCACCAGGCCAGACGCGTCGGCTTTTGGCCATTGAGCAGCCATTTCGGCATCGTGGGTGCAAGTTTGCCCCCATAGCTGAACTCCGCCAGCACGATCCGTCCGTTTTCCACTGTCAGCGGGCAGGCACCATAGCCCTCATATTCCGAAACCGGCCCCTGATGCTTCAGAAATGCCAGCACATTGGTCGCCACCACGGGTGCCTGTACGCGGACGGCGGCCGCCGTCTTGGCGCAGGATGTGCCGATCACGTCTCCGATGGCGAACACGTCCGGGAAACGCACATGCTGCAACGTCGCCGGATTGACCTCAACAAACCCGTCCGATCCCGCCAGGGCGCTCTCGCGGATCACCTGCGGCGCGCTCTGCGGTGGCACGACATGCAGCATGTCGAACGTCCGTTCAACCCGCTCCACACCATCCCCGACCTTGCGCTCGAAAACGGCCTTGCGGTTCGGTCCGTCCACTTCCACCAGCTTCGATCCGGTCTGCAGACCGACGTGATAGCGCCTGATGTACTCCATCAGCGGCGGGACGAATTCCTTGACGCCAAACAGCCCCGGCGTTGCGGTGTCGAACTCGACCGAAATGCTATCCAGAACGCCCCGGCGCTTCCAGGCATCGCAGGACAGATACACAGCTTTCTGCGGCGCACCGGCGCATTTGATCGGCATCGGCGGCTGCGTGAAAATCGCAGTGCCCCCCTTGAGCTGCTGCACAAGCTGCCAGGTGTAGGGCGCCAGATCGAAACGGTAATTCGATGTCACACCATTCCTGCCCAGTGTCTCCACCAGACCCGGAATGGCGTCCCAGTTCAGCGTAATCCCCGTCGCCACGACCAGCGCGTCATAGGACACGACCGTGCCATCCGTCAGCACCACCTCGCGCACATCCGGCCGGAACAGCTTTGCCGCCTGCTTCACCCAGACAACGTCCTTGGGCATGACGTCTGCTTCCTTGCGGCGCGTCTGGGCGGCCTGAAACACGCCCCCGCCCACAAACGTCCAGCCCGGCTGGTAGAAATGCTCATTGGACGGCTCCACCACACCGATGGACAGGTTCCGGTTCCGCTTGAGCAGGCTTCCCGCAGTGGACAGGCCACCCGCACCACCGCCGATGATCAGCACCTGAAAATGGGCTGCATCCCTGCGCGGGGCGGCTGCGGGAGCGGCAACCTTCTCGATCCGCGTCCGCAGACGGCTGATATCCACCCCGGCCCGCTCCGTTGCCGCGAAAATTTCAGCGGCAGGGCGCTTGCCAGCCTCGGCCAGAGCCCAGATCTGCCCCGCCCGCGTCCCGGAGCGGCAATAGCCTACGACCGGCGCAGGCAGCGTGGCCAGAATCTGGCGCGTTTCGGCAATCTGGGCATCGCTCGGCACCGTACCGGATTTTACAGGAATTGCTGCGAACGCCAGCCCCGCTTCCTTTGCAGCGGCTTCGATCACGGCCATATCCGGCTGATCCGGGGCCTCTCCATCGGGACGGAAACACAGGATCGTATGAAACCCCTCAGCCTTCAGATCGGCAATATCCTGCACGGCAATCTGGGGGGAAATGGCATAGCTGTCGGTCAGATGACGGGTTGGCATGGGAACTCCAGAAACGAAAAACAGGGCACGGCCGTGCCGGACAGACGGATTTCAGACGCGATTGACGGGGATCTTGATGTAGCTCACGCCGTCGGCTTCAGGTTCGGGAAGGTGTCCGCCACGCATGTTGACCTGCACGGACGGCATCAGGAGGCGCGGCATCGCAAGCGTCGCGTCGCGCGCCGTGCGCATCTGCACGAACTCTTCTTCGCTCACCCCGTCATGAACATGAATGTTGTAACCGCGCTCGTGCCCGACCGTCGTCAGCCAGACATAGTCGTCCCGTCCCGGCGCCTTGTAGTCATGGCACAGGAACAGCCGCGTCTCGACCGGAAGTGAAAGCAGACGCCGGATGGAGCGGAACAGCTGGCGCGGATCACCGCCCGGGAAATCCGCCCGCGCCGTACCGAAATCCGGCATGAAGATCGTATCGCCCACAAAGGCCGCATCACCGATCACGAACGCCATATCCGCCGGCGTGTGACCCGGAACATGCAGCACCGTTACGGGAAGCTCCCCGATCCGGAAGGTCTCGCCATCGCGGAACAGACGGTCAAACTGCGACCCGTCCCGCGCAAACCGCGTTCCCGCATTGAAGATCTTGCCAAACACAGCCTGGACCAGCGTGATATCCGCCCCGATCCCCAGCTTTCCGCCGATTTTTTCCTGCAGCCACGGAGCGGCAGAGAGATGGTCAGCATGAGCGTGCGTCTCAAGCTGCCAGTCCACAGTCAGGCCTTCGCGCCCGACATAATCGACGATTGCCTGAGCCGAGCCATGCGATGTGCGTCCTGCCGCGGCGTCATAATCAAGCACGCTGTCAATGACGGCGGCGTGCTTCGTGACGGGGCAATGGACCACATGCGTCGCAGTGTTCGTGGCTTCATCGAAAAACGTACAGACGACGGGAACGGGCGTCGCGCCTTGCTCGGTCCGCCGGATCTGGTCGGTCGCGGCCTGAATTGCTGCATCGTGCATGGCGTCCACCTTCTGGCTGCGGAATGTCTTTACGACACTTTCATTAACTGTTAAGTTAATATTGTAAGTGTTGCATGTCAAGCGCCCTGATGCTTTTGGAACCGGACCATGATCGTATCCCCTCCCGCTGAATCGTCTTTTCCGTCCCTTCGCATCGGCGACCGCGCTCCGGATTTCAGCGCCCGGACCACGCATGGCGAGTTCATCATGAGCGCTCTGCGCGGGCACTGGGTTCTGCTCTTTGCCCATCCGGCCGATTTCACACCTGTCTGCACCAGCGAATTCATCGCACTGGCCCGCAGTGCGGAAGAGTTCCAGCAGCGGGACTGTGCGCTCCTCGGCATCTCGGCGGACAGTCTTCCGGCCCATCTGGCCTGGGTGAACGCGATCCGGACCCAGTTCGACGTCCATGTCCCTTTCCCCATCATCGAAGACCCGTCCCTTGCCGTCGCCAAGGCCTACGGCATGCTCGACAGCACGGCTCAGGACAGCGCAACGGTCCGCTCCGTCTTCATGATTGATCCCGCGGGCATCGTCCGGGCGATCCTCAACTACCCTGCCACGGTCGGACGCTCCGTTCCCGAACTCCTGCGTTTGCTCTGCGCACTACAGGAAGTCGACCGCGCGGGCGCTCTCACGCCCGAAAGCTGGCAGCCCGGACAGCGTACCATCGCGCCCCCGCTCCAGACGCAGGCCGCCGTGGAAAAAGCCGGGGCCAAATGGTTCTTCCAACCCATGGCACGGGAACGCTCATGACCGTTCTGCTCCCCCTTGAGAAAAGCCGGGAACTGGCGGAATGGCTGCGCATCCTTGCCCAGCCCCAACGCCTCATGATCCTCTCGGCCCTGCTCGACAGCACCCATGCCGTCAGCGAAATCGAGACCATGACCGGCATCGGACAGCCGACGCTGAGCCAGCATCTGGGCGCACTCAGACGCGCAGGCCTGATCGAATCCCAGCGCGAATCCCGCGCCATCCATTACTGCTGGGCCGACACCCCGGACGCCCGACGCGCACGGGCGCTTCTGATGAGCCTGCAACCCGGAGCCCTCCCGCCCGAACTCCCCGTCCCGGCCCCCGAAACCGCACCCGGCCCGGCTGCGTCAGCGCGGTTTGCCCGTATTCTTCACTCCTGACAGTCTGAAATCAGGATCTGGCAAGTCTTTATTGAAGAATATTGCACCATGCGGAGTTGCGATAAAGTTTCTTCAGGCTGAAACTGTAAAAAGCCCCATACGCTTACCTGAAGGTAAGGAGAAAACACATGATCCGTTATTGTATCGCTCTGGTCGGACTGGCATTTGCACTGACACAGGGTGCCTCCGCCGCCACCCGCGAAGAACAGACGAAGGCCTGCAAGGGCGATGCGCTGCGCCTGTGCGCGCTTGCCATTCCCAACGAAGCCAAGATCACCGCCTGCATGCAGAAGAAGATCGACAAACTGTCCCCGAAATGCCGCGCAATGTTCGCACCTCTCCCTCAGGCCAAAAAAGCGTCCGCACCCAAGCCGAAGCAGGGCTGAAGCAGCCCTGAAAAACAGTTTAACGGATCCGTGATTGCGAAATCGGTCATTTTCGCAATCACTCCCGCGTCCGTGACTGGTTTCTGCCCGACAGACTGGATATGGTACCTCCAGTGATTTTCAACAGAATACTGACATCACACCGCAACCGTCAGGATCGGCCCCGACAGGTCTGGTGTGTTTTGCTGGACAGACCGGAACAATGACCCGACAGTACGACCGCCGCAAAGTAACCCTCAAGGACGTGGCAGCACAGGTCGGGGTCTCCCACACAACGGTTTCCAATGCCTATATCCGCCCTGGCCAGCTCTCGGCCGCCCTGCGCGAGAAGATCCTCGCCGCCGCGCAGGAGCTCGGATATACCGGCCCCGATCCGGCGGCCAAACAGCTTGCAACCGGTCGCGCCGGGGCTCTGGGGTTCCTGTTCAGCGAAGACCTGCCCTACGCCTTCACCGACCCCGCGATCCTGAGCGTCCTCAACGGCGTCGCCCGTTCCTGCGACGATCTGGAAACCGATCTGGCCCTGATTTCCGCGGGCAGCAATCTGCGCAACCGCGCCGCGCCCGTGTCGCTCGGCAACGCGGCCGTGGACGGCTACATCCTCTATTCCGTTGCTCCCGACAGCCGCTGCGTCCTCATGGCCCAGCAGCGCAATGTCCCGCTCGTCGTGGTGGACCAGCCCCGCCTCGATGGCGTGCCGTATGTCGGGATCGACGATCGTGGCTCAGCCTATCGCGCTGCCAAAACCCTTCTTGATCTCGGGCACCGGCATTTCGGCATCCTGTCGCTCAAGACGGCCCATGACGGCTATTTCGGCCCCCTGACCGCCAAACGGCGTGCCAATATTGCCCACAGCACCATCGCCATGCGCCTCGAAGGCTATCTTCTGGCCCTGCGGGAAGCCAAAATCGCCCCCGAAGACGTCCCCGCCTGGGAAATCCCGATTAATTCCGAAGACATGGGAGCGGAAGGCGTTCGCCATCTGCTGAACCGCGCCCAGCGTCCGACCGCCATTCTCGCCATGAGCGACCGCGTCGCCATCGGCGCCATGCAGACCATCCGCGCCCTGGGCCTGAACATCCCGCAGGACGTCTCGATCTTCGGGTTCGACGACATCCCCGCCGCCGAAGGTGCCGATCTGAGCACGATCCGCCAGCCTCACGAACGCAAGGGGACGGAAGCCGTGCGCCTGCTGGGTGCGGCCAGCGGCAGCGAGAATGTCATCCTCGATACCGAACTGGTCCTGCGCGGCAGCATCGGCCCCGCCGCAACCTGACGGCGGCTTTCAGCTCCGCAGCGCCGCAGGAAGCTCGCTGAAAGAACTGATCCGCAGATGCGGGTCCAGCGCCGCGCACTGGGCTGCGGATCCATGGCCGTAACTGGCCCAGCATGAGGCAATCCCCGCATTGCGGGCGAACTGGAGGTCGGCCACAGTATCGCCCACCATCAGGAAGGCCGAGCGCGGCTGCGTCGGGAACAGCGGCACAATCCGCTCGTCCATCACGCGCGGATCAGGCTTGTGCGGAAAATGCGGTTCGGAGGCCACGACGCCCGAGAAGAACGGCGTCAGGCCAAAGCGCGCGATGCTCGCACAGACGGTCGGGGCATGTTTGTTGCTGAGAATGGTAAGGATGGTCCCCTGTTCTTTCAGCGCGGCGAGCGTGTCCACCACCCCGTCGAACAGGACCGTCTCCTCTTCGTCCGCAGCCGGGTAGAACGCCCGGTAATGGCGCACGAACGCTGCGGCGTCCTGTGCATCGCTTTCGGGGACGATCGCCTGAAACAGCGTCTGGAGCGTTCCGCCCCGCGTCAGTTCCTGCCTGAGCGCAGCCGGTGCGGGAGCGGGGACGCCCACGGCGTTGAATGCTTCTCTGAGGCTGCGAAGAATGGCCGGCTGCGTTTCCGCCAGCGTGCCGTCATAGTCGAGGAGGAGGATCGGAAAACCTGTCATGCTTTCCTTTTCCCCCGCCATGCGACGGAAATCCATCCCCTGCGGCGCATATCCGCAACGCTTATCGGCCACCTGCTGCAAGAAGCGCCCTGATCCCCGGCAAAATCGCAATCAGCAATCCTCCCGGCGGCTGCGGAGCGCGGGCGGAGGCCAGCATGCTGGCCGAATTTTCAAAAGCCGCTTCCTGATCCTGAAGCAGGCGGGTCGCATCCATCCGCCATGCCGAGCCGCCTCGCCCGTTCAGAACATTCAGCCCGGCGCGGGACAACTGCCCCACGGCATGGGATACGGGGACCACGGTCTCAAGCGCGGGGATATTTTTTGCAACGGCGACAAAGGCCGCGTCATTGTCCGCCCAGCGCTGGAGCATCTGCCGCAACGGCGCGGCCAATCCCGTCTCGCCTTGCGCGTACCGCTCCGCCATCGCGTTGAACTGTATCGCCACGAATGAATCCGGCTCCGCCACAGCCACCGGCCCCGAAAGCATGGTGCCACCACTGGCGGTGTCGAGATGGTTGAGCGCGTAATTGCGGACCGGCACCGTTACATCCGTCAGCACGTTCAGAGGCTCTGAATGCCCTGGTGCCATGGCTTCGCGCAGGGCATTGCGATGCTGCGTTGCCTGCAACCCGGTTGCCTCAAGCTCCGCCATCACAGCGGGCAGACGCCGCTCCAGATCCGGAACATCCCGCACATCCTGCGCGGACCAGAACCGCTCGGCCAGCGCCGCCATCCGAGGCCAGAGCCGTGAATCCAGCATCGGTTCGGGCACCATTTCCGCCCAGAGCGTCCCTTCCGCCCCCAGCACCAGCTTTTTCTGTGCGTCATCCAGAGGCGGGGCATTTACATCCATCTCAAAAGGCACGGAGAACTCGGGATGCTTGGGCGGAAACTTCGCCAGCTGATCTGGTGTGATGCCATCTGCCCTCGTATCGAACGGGTCGACCGCATAATGTGTGGCGGATGGCCGCAGCAGATCGAGATAATATCCCGCAGACACTACGACCGGATGGCCGGCGCGTGTGGCCGATCCCGTCCATTTCGACGCGCGCCAGGGCTCGACGACCACGTTTTTCGGGATCGGAGCCTCGCTGACCTCGTCCCATCCCATCATCACATGCCCCTGCGCCGCGATGATGGCCGCAACCTGCCCCGTAAACGCGGCCTGAAGCGCTTCGGTCGTTTCGTAGCCATGCGCCTTCATATAAGCCGCAATCGCCGGATTTTTCGTCCACTGGGAGGACACGACTTCATCGCCGCCCGCATGAATATAGCGGTCCGGGAAAAGGCGGCCCATCTCGCCATACAAAACCCTCACGAAGCGCAGGGTCTGCGGATTGGTCGGGTCGAGGGCAGCATTGTTGAGGTTCAACCCCTTGGTGCTCATGTCCGGCAAAGGCTGCGCTGCCAGTTCCGGATAGGCGCGGACGATTGCCAGTGCATGACCCGGAACGTCGAATTCCGGCACCACACGAATACCACGGTCGGCCGCATAGGATACGACATCGCGGATCTGGGCCTGCGTATAATACTGATCCGGAGCGGTCATGGCCTGAAGCTGCGGATATGCCCGGCTCTCGACCCGAAAGGCCGTTCCGTCACTCAGATGCCAGTGCAGCACGTTGAGCTTGACCATTTCCATCGCATCGAGCTGACGCTCTACGGTCGCGACCGTATCGAAATGCCGCGACACGTCCAGCAGCAGACCGCGCCACGCAAACCGGGGCGCATCTTCGATATGGATACGCTCGACGACGGCACCTTCCGGCGTGGCGCGGACAAGCTGGAGCAGCGTAGCCAGCCCATGGATCACACCCGCCGGACCATCCGCCTCCAGCCGCGCACCTTTGGCTGCAGTCGTGAGCGCGTAATGCTCCTTTTCATCCACACTCAGATAGGCCCGGTCCGGCCCGGCAGACACGTGCAGCACATACGGTGCGCCCTGTCCCGCAGGCCCGGCGATGGCGGCAAGGCGTGTCGCGAACCGCGCTGCGGCCCGTTGCAGCAGGGGTGAGGGGCGTGTGTCCCACACGATCTGCACCCCGCCACCAATTGGCGCCACACCATTGGGCACCGAAACGCTCTGCGGAACGGGCAGCAGACTCTCTTCCGCTCGCGCTTTACCAACAGAAATCCCGGCCAGAACGCTTCCCGCAAGGAGCAGCCCCACCGCGCCACGAACCCTGCGGTGAATAATCCGACCGCGTTGTGAAGCTGTCTGCGTCATCTGAAGCTGTCCCTGAGTGTGAATTTCAGTGCGTATCGGGCGCGGGAGGGCGCGCATCGAGCATAAGCTCCGCATCTCCGGCAGACAGCGCAATACCATAGAACTCATGATAGAAAGAGCGGATAGACCGGATCATCGCAGGCCGGTCCACCTGTCCGGTCTGGACGATCTGCCGTGACCACAGAACCTGAAGCAGAAGCTCCGGCCCATAACGGTCCCACGGAAACAGCCCGGTCGGATTGCGATAGACACGCCCGGACTGCACGGCTTTGACTTTCGACCAGACCGGGTCCTGCGTCAGTGTCGCCGGATCGCCCGCATTGGCACCAATAATGACGATATCCGGATTCCACGACAGGATCTGTTCGATCGAAACGGGCTGCTTGTTGCCATGAATGCCCTGTGCCGCATTCTGCCCCCCCGCACTGCGGATCCACTGGTCGATGATACTGGCATCGCCATCCACCCTGAGCGGCCTGAGGGACTCCACATGCAGCACGCGCGGCCCCTGCGGATTGGTCGGAGCCTGCGAGACGGCCTGAAGAAACGCCAGACGATAGGCCTGCGCCCGCTTTGCCGCCAATGGTGTCTGAAGCAGGGTCGCCGTTCCGTCCACGCAGTCAAGCATCGAATCAAACCGGTCGAACCCTTCGGGCACGACATTGAGCCCGGCGCGTGTCAGGGCATCGGCGGAATGGCCCGAAGCCGTCACGAACACCAGATCGGGATGCAGCGCCAGAAGCTCTTCCGCATTCAGATTGCCGGGATCCAGCGTCTCGGCCCTGGACAGCGACGGCACCAGCCTGAACATCCAGGGCAGCATCGCCGGACGGGCCACAGTCCCCACGATCCTGTCCTGCGCCCCCAGCATGACGAGCATCGCATTATGGGCGTACCACCCCTCCACGATCCGGGTGGGAGGTGCCGCGTATGCGACCGGCCCCGGCAGCGAAACCGCACCCAGCAACGTCGCCCCCAGAAATGTCAGGGCCGAAAACCGCTTCAGGGTCCGTGACAACGTCAGTCCAAGTGTCATTTCTCGTTCCTTTCCTGATGGAAAAAGCGGTTTCCGGCATGATCCATCTGCATCAGAGGCACCCCGTAAAGCGCCGACATCCGTTGTGCCGTCACGACATCCTGCGGCGGCCCGTCCGCTTCGATCCGGCCATGATCCAGAACCAGAACCCGGCTGGCGTGCGCATAGAGTTCTTCCGGCCGGTGGGAGGTGAGCATAACAAGCCGCCCCTCACGCGCAAGCTCCGCCAGCAGTGCCATCAGACGCATCTGATACCCGTAATCCAGCCCCGTCATCGGTTCGTCCAGCAGCAGCCCCCGCGCATCCTGCGCAATGGCCCGCGCCAGCACGACCCGCTGACGCTCGCCACCGGACAGCTCTGTAACGGGACGATCGGCAAAGCGCTCCAGCCCCATCCGCCCCAGCGCCGCCGACACGGCGCGGCGGTCCTGCGTGGACAAACGCCCCGTCAGGCCGGAATGCGGCACCCGTCCAAGCTCCACCATTCGCCGCACCGTATAAGGAAAGGTGGCCACATGGCTTTGCGGCACGTAAGCCAGATGCCGCGCGATGGCAGAGGCAGGCCACGCCCGCAGAGGCCGCCCCTCAAGAAAAACCTCTCCCGTCGAAGGCGCGAGAAAACCCATCAGAAGCCGCAGCAGCGTACTTTTGCCTGCACCGTTCAGGCCCAGAAGCCCAACCAGTTCGCCTTCCCGTAGCGAAAGGTCGATCCCCTCCAGCACAGATCCGGGCTGCCGCGGCTGGCGGAAACCAAGGTTCCGGCACGACAGCAGCGTCATGCCATCCCGCCCCGCAGGCGCCGCAGCACCAGCACGAAAGCCAGAGCGCCGAACAGTTGCGTGACGATCCCGAGCGGAACCTCGCCCGTCGTCAGACTGCGCGCGCAGGTATCGGCCAGCACCAGCCCCCCGGCCCCCAGCAGCGCCGTCACCGGCATCATGTTCCGGTGCTCCGCCCCGACGAGCAGGCGTGCCACATGGGGCACCAGAAGTCCGATCCAGCCGATAATGCCCGCCATTGAAATCGTCATCGCACAGGCCAGCGTTGCCAGAACAATGAGTGCCGGTCGCATGACCCGAACGGAAATTCCGAGACTGCGGGCTTCGTCATCTCCCAGTGACAGCACGTCCAGAACGGGGGCGCACACCACAAGCGCCGTGGTCAGGACGAGAAGCGGGCCGGACATCCATGCCAGTTCCCGCCATCCGCTCGGCGCCAGACTGCCTAGCAGCCAGTTCACGATAGCCGGAAGCTGATCCATCGGATCGGCCAGATATTTCACCAGAGACAGCAAGGCGGTAAAGATCGCATTCCCGATTAGGCCACCCAGAAGCAGGGCCAGAATGCCGCCCCCCGGCAGGGTCCTGCTGATCAGGAGCCCACACCCAACCGCCAGCAGCCCTCCCCCGAAGGCGCCCATCTGCACTACAAACGCTGATCCGCCACTGACGATCGCAAGCGCCGCCCCGAACGCCGCGCCACTCAGAACGCCCAGAAGATCCGGCGAAACCAGTGGGTTACGAAACACTGCCTGATAGGTCGCGCCGCCGCAGGACAACGCACTTCCCACCAGCAGCGCCGCCAGAATACGCGGCAAGCGGGCCTGCATCACCACGGCCTGCGCAAGAGGATCAACTCCGGCGGACAGATGCAGCAAATGCCCGAACACTCCAAACACCCGCAGCGGTGACAGCGGATAGCGCCCCAGACAGAGCGCGCACACCACACTCAGAACAACACCGGTCAGGGCCAGGGAACGGATCAGGGCAGGACGAACGGAAATGGCAGGTCCTCTCGGCAGAACGACAGACGAAACCCGCCGCAGGAAAATCATAAGCCAAGCCTCTCCGCGCCACCAGAACCGGTTGCACGGCAAAGTCAGGGCGTGATCCGAGCCTGTAAGGCGCGACTAGAATGGATCAAAAGCATCAGTATTTTTGGCACCGGGTGCCACAATACTTACTACAAAACATACTTGCGCTCAAAGGCCATGTAACAGGATTTTAAACAAATCCCTCAGTATCGCCCCTCTGCGTCTGCAGGATCCTTAACCGGGAATACTGCAATCAGGACTGAAACAGTCCCGGATTTACGCTGAAACATCCGGAAATCTGTGTTATTTTCATGACTCTGATTGCATTTATTTTAGGAAACGCACGGTTTTGAGATAGCGCAATCTTTCCTTTCGTGGTCCGGTGCCTTAGGTTGCACGCAACAGCCGCCTTTTGTGGCAAATGATTTCAATCCTTCCGGGACAGTCCAACCATGCTCAAACGGATAGCTGCCGCTGTCATTGGCCTTGGTGCCGTGGGAGGCATCGGCTTTCTTGCCTATGCCTGGTACCCCGCCATCGCCCCGATCCCCAAGCCAGCCGCATCGTCGTTCTCCGCTGACGCCATCAGCCGTGGCGCCATCGTCGCGAATGGCGGCTACTGTGCGGAATGTCATACCCGCGTGGATGGCACCCCCGGCCCCGAACTGGCTGGCGACTTCAAGATGGCCACGCCGTTCGGCGATATCTTCTCGTCCAACATCACTCCTGACGAGCAGTGGGGAATCGGCAACTGGTCTCTGACCGCCTTCAAACGCGCGATGAACAAGGGCATCGCCCGCGATGGCTCGCAGCTCTATCCGGCTTTCCCGTTCGACCACTTCACCAAGGTCAACGATCAGGACGTCTCGGACCTCTACGCCTATCTGATGACGCGTCCGGCCATTCATCTCAAGCCGCGCGACAACACCGTTCCCTTCCCGATCAACATCCGCCTGATCGGACAGGGCTTCTGGAAACTGCTATTCTTCACGCCGGGCCGCTATCAGAATGACCCCAAGCATGACGCACAGTGGAACCGCGGCGCCTACCTCGCCGAAGGTAACGAACACTGCGGCGCCTGCCATACACCGCGGAATCTGCTCGGCGCCGAAAAGATGAGCAAGGTCTACGACGGTGCAGTCATCGACGGCTGGATCGCTCCGCCGCTGAACGACCACAACCCGACGCCGGTCGTCTGGACCGAAGACGAGCTGTTCCAGTATCTGCGCTTTGGCGTGGCTCCGCTGCACGGTTCGGCCGCGGGCCCGATGTCCCCCGTGCCGCATCGCTTCCTGTCGAAGATCCCCGAAGAAGACGTGCACGCCATCGCTCATTATTATGCGGATGTGGACAAGGCGGCGCAGCGCAGCGGTGGCGATCAGGCCGCGATTGCCCGTGCCATGCACATGTCCGGTCTCAACCTGACCGGCCCGCAGACGCAGGACGCCGATGCCCGCCTGTATCAGGCCGCCTGTGGCGCCTGCCACTACAATTCCGGCCCGAACCCCGTGCTCGGTCGCCCGGAACTCGCCCTGAACAACGCGCTGTGGCTGGATGAGCCGAACAACCTCTATCAGGTCATGCTGCATGGCATTACCGCAGAGGAAGGTCAGGATCACATCTCGATGCCGAGCTTCTATTCCGGCCTGTCCGACCATGACATGGCCCGCATCGCCGCGTATCTGCGTCGCACACGCACCACGCTTCCCCCCTGGACGGATCTGGAAAAGAAGGCCGCAAGCGCGCGCGCCACGCTCGAAGCTCCGCCCATCACCGCTTCGCACTGATCCGGGCAGGACTGGGAATACAGGACATGACCACGAAATTTGAACTCAACGGACAGCCCGTTACGGTCGACGCCCCGGCAGACACCCCCCTGCTCTGGGTCATCCGTGACGACCTGAACATGACCGGCACCAAGTTCGGCTGCGGTATCGGCGAATGCGGTGCCTGCACCGTCCATGTCGGGGGACGCGCCACGCGCTCCTGTATCACGCCGCTTTCGGCCGTGGAAGGCGCGTCGATCACCACGATCGAAGGGCTGGATCCGGAAGGAAACCATGTCGTTCAGGTCGCCTGGCGGGACCAGCAGGTGCCGCAGTGCGGCTACTGCCAGTCCGGTCAGATCATGCAGGCCGCAAGCCTCCTGAAGGACTATCCCAACCCGACGGACGACCAGATCGACGGCGTGATGGGCGGCAGCCTCTGTCGCTGCATGACCTATATCCGCATCCGCAAGGCCATCAAGGAAGCTGCCTCAAAGCAGCAGGAAGGTGCCAACAATGGCTAAAATCGAACAGATTGCGAAGAAGAGCGACGCCGCGCGCCTCTCCCGCCGCAACTTCCTGATGACGGCGGCTGGCGGCGGACTGATGTTCGGTTTCGCCCGCAAGGCCGGTGCCGCCGTAACGCTGCCCTCTCCGATGCCGCCGGAAGCCGCGTTCGAGCCGAACATCTGGTGCGCCATCGCGCCTGATGGGGCAATCAATGTCAACATCGTCCGCGCCGAAATGGGCCAGCATGTCGGCACAGCCCTTGCCCGCATCATCGCGGACGAGATGGACGCGAGCTGGGACAAGATCAAGATCACCGAGGTCGACACCGCGCCAAAATGGGCCGGGAAATACGTCACCGGTGGTTCCTGGTCCGTCTGGGACACCTGGGACACCTTCCGTCAGGCAGGTGCCGCGGCCCGCATGGTCATGCTTGAGGAAGGCGCAAAGCTGCTCGGCACCACGCCGGAACGCTGCACCGTCAGTGAAAGCGTCGTCTCCGCTGGCGGCAAAAGCGTGTCCTTCGGCGACATCGTGGCCCGCTCCAAGCCGACCCGGACCTTTACGCCCGAAGACATGGCGAAGCTGCCGCTCAAGCCTGTCACGAACCGCCGCCTCATCAGCAAGCCGGTCCCGGCGCTCGACATCCCGGACAAGACGACCGGCAAGGCCATTTACGGCATCGACGTCAAACTGGACGGCATGGTGTATGGCCGACCGAAAATGCCGCCGACACGCTATGCCTCGAAGGTCGTCTCTGTGGACGACAGCGCCGCGAAGAAAATCCCCGGCTATGAGCGCTATGTGGTTCTGGATGACCCTTCCGGAATCGTTCCAGGCTGGGTCGTGGCGCTGGCCAAGACCTACCCCGCTGCGATCCGCGCTGCCGATGCCCTCAAGGTACAGTGGAATCCCGGTCCGACGATCCACGTCTCCGAAGCGGACATCATCGAACACGGCCGCAAGCTGACCCTCGATCCGAAGAACGGCGCACGCGTCTTCAACGACAAGGGCGTGGACGAAGCACTCGCGATCCATCCCAATCAGGTCTTCGAACGCAGCTATACCTGCGCGTCCGTCGCACATTACCAGCTTGAGCCGGTCAATGCCGTAGCGCGCCATATCGACGGCATGTGGGAAATCCATACCGGCAACCAGTGGCAGTCCCTCATTCTGCCGCAGCTCGCCAAGTCGCTTCAGGTTCCCGAAGAGCAGGTCGTCATGCGCACCTATATGCTCGGCGGTGGCTTCGGACGGCGTCTGAACGGCGATTACTGCATTCCGGCTGCCCTGGCCTCCAAAGCCATCGGTGGCGCTCCGGTCAAGCTGATCCTGACGCGCTCCGACGACATGGAACTGGACTCCATCCGTTCGCCGTCCTTTCAGAACATCAAGGTCGCGCTCGACAACGATCGCAAGAAGATCACCGCGATGGACTATGTCGCGGTCGCGGGCTGGCCGACACAGGTGATGGCGCCAGCATTCCTCGCGACGGCTGAAGACGGAAAGAAATATGATCCGTTTGCCATCGCAGGCGCGGATCACTGGTACGAAACAGGGCCGACGCGCGTCCGCGCCGTCAGCAACGACCTCGCCAACGCCACGTTCCGCCCCGGCTGGCTGCGTTCGGTCAGTGCGGGCTGGACTCCCTGGGCGCTGGAATGCTTCCTCGACGAGGTTGCTCATTCCACGAAACAGGACCCGCTGGAGTTCCGCCTGTCCATGTTCACGGCGCAGGGCCGCAACGCGGGTCAGGCTCCGAACTCCGTCGGCGGGGCCAAGCGTCAGGCCGCCGTTCTCCAGCGTCTGGCTGACAAGATCGGTTACGGCAAGGAACAGTTTCCTGCCGATACGGCCATCGGCATCGCCACCAGCTTTGGTCAGGAGCGCGGCATGCCGACCTGGACGGCCGGTGCGGCGCAGGTCCACGTCGATCGCAAGACGGGTGTTGTCACCTGCCAGAAGCTCTGGCTCGTGCTTGATGCCGGCACCATCGTCGATCCGGGCGGGGCACTCGCCCAGACCGAAGGCGCGGCGCTGTGGGGTCTCAGCATGGCCATGTTCGAGGGTACCGAAATCGTCGACGGCACGATCAAGGACCGCAACCTCAATACCTATACTCCGCTGCGTCTCCCAGACGTTCCGGATATCGACATCGAGTTCATCCAGAACACCGAAAAGCCCACGGGCCTCGGCGAGCCGGGCGTGACCGTTGTTGCGCCCGCCATCGCCAATGCGATCTTCAATGCGGTCGGCGTTCGGCTGCGGCATATGCCGATGCGCCCGGCCGACGTGCGTCGCGAACTGCAACAGCACGCGCGCTGAGCTATTGGCAAATCATGAAAGGGCCGCAGTTCCAGCCGGGACTGCGGCCTTTTTCATACCCGACGACAGGCCTGCTCCCGTCCTGCGGACAGGATGGGTCTTGCCAAGCCCCCCGGAAGTCGTGACAGACTGTACCGCTCGGGACCCGGCAGGACCCGGCACCACGATGCGCGGCCCGGAATAAGGACGAACTGTGAGCTGGTTTTACGAAGACCATGGCACCCGCAAGGGACCGGTGTCCGCAGACGGCATGAAAGCCCTCGTCACCGAAGGCATCATCGGGCATGCTACCCTGTGCTGGACCGAAGAATTTGGCGGCGAATGGCATCCTGCCGGAAGCTGCGTTTTCTGGCCGCCCCAACCCGAAGGCGTTCCTCCTGCCCTCCCTGCCAGCCTGATTTCAAACCGCTGGCTGTGGCTCAGTCTGGTCGGTCCGTTTTTCGGCAGCATGGCGGTCAGCGTTCTTCAGGGCTTCGGACTCATCCCCGATTTCGCAAGCAATTTTGCGTCCATGATCGTGAGCATCGGCATTTTCTACGTGGCTCTCGTTATGGACCGCCGCAGCCTGCTCGCTGGGGGTTTTCGCCCCGGCACAATCCTGTGGATCCTGCTGCCACCGCTTTATGTCTGGCGCCGCATCCAGATCGTCGGACACGGCATGCTGCTCTTTTTCCTGTCGATTTTGGTATTTCTGTGTGAATTCGTTCCCGCGCTCACCACGGGCTGGCACGTCTTCCCTGATGTTGGCCTGTCGGACTATGTTTCCCGCCGTTACTATGAACTGTAAGATTCAGCAGTAACGGCGATAAAAAGCCTCAACGCTGCTGGCCGCGGTCGCGATACGGTAACGGGACATGTCCCACTGACGCGGCGCCGCGGCTTCGAGACGCTGCAACCCGGCCGTCAGGGCTTCGAGGCAGCCGGACGGTAGCAAACATTCTGGCGCCTCTGCGAGAATATCCTTAACTCCGCCCGCCGCCGTTGCGCAGACCGGCAATCCAGCTTCCATGGCTTCCAGCAGCACCAGTCCGAAAGGTTCGTGACGTGAGGGAACGACGAACGCATCGAATGCGGCCAGAAGATCGGGCATGTCCGTGCGATAGCCGGTGAAAAGAATATCCGTGCGGCCCTGCGCCGCTTTTTGCAGCGCACACCGCTCCGGGCCGTCGCCGACCAAAACAAGCCGGGTCTCGGGCCTGAGGCCAGCCTGCTTCCAGGCATGGATCAGAAGCTGGAAGTTTTTCTCCTCAACCATCCGCCCGGCTGCCCCGATCACGATGCCCCCCTCTGGAATACGCCACTCAAGCCGCATCCGTTCCCGCAAAGCCGCACGACATGCGACAGTGGATTGTGGAGGAAGCGTCCAGTTGGGGATCAGGGCACAGGCTTCACGCTGTCGTTCTGGCAGAACATCGCGCTGCCAGGATGCGATGCAGACAAGTCCGTCATGCGTTCCATAACTGCGACCGCGATAAGAGGTATGAAGCGTGGCAACGACAGGCACGGAGCCCGCAAGCCCCGCCCGGCGCAGCCAGCTCGCCCGGGCGGAGGCCCGACCGAGATGGGTATGAACGATGTCGTGCCGCCCGCTGCGCAGCTCGCTGGCCAATGCGGGCAGATATCCCGCCGGCCCCGCCCGCACGATCTTTACGTCAGGGCACAGAAACCCCTGAATATCTCCGCCCGTGCGCGCATCGGTCGTCCTGCGCTCCAAAAGCAGCGTGACGTCATGGCTCTGCGCCTGAAGCGCGGACAATTCCGCAACATGACGCTCCGTTCCCGCAAATTCCCGGGTCGAGAGACAATGCAGAATTCGCAGTCGGGAAGTCACGCGCGTTTTCCTTGATGGGCGTGGCGAAGAAACGGAATGTCAGGAGTTCAGACGGCCTCCGGCCGTACCCCAGACGCCCTCAATGACCGGGCCGCTGCGGCTGGACATGCGCTGGAAAGGCGGACGCGGCTGGCAGGCCACGAGATAAAGGCCGACGGTAAAGAGAAGCTGGGAAATCGTCGTGAGCTGCGTCACCAGCCAGACAAAACCGGGCGCGCCCAGCCCGCGGAAAAGCTGGTACGCCAGAAAAGCCAGAGACAACAGCCGCATGGCCCGAAGCAGGGGCCGCAGCGGGTTGAGCATTCCGGGTCGCACCATCGGCGCGGAACGCCGCATGCCCAGAAAGAACGCCAGACTGACGCACCAGATCAGGGCGCTGTCGATCATGTTGCCCAGACTGGCCCCGAACAGCAGCATCGGCAGCACAAGGGACAGCCCGTCAAGCATCAGAGCCCCGAGCTGACAGCTCAGACCAAGATGGAGCGCCGTCAGGCGTGCGGGAAGACGGTCCGCCAGAGGCTGGAAAAGCCGGTCGAGCAGCCAGTCATCCACTTGGGCAATGCGTTCAGGTAAAGTCATCACACATACTTTATCCACCTCCCCGCTCAGCTGCACATAATTTTTTCTTCATCCGGCCGTCAGATACAGCGCTCCAGGCACGGGTTACACATGGTGGACAGAAACCGGCGCAACAGCTTTACTCTTTTGTGAAGATACGTTTCTCCTCAGGAAAGTTCTGAATCCATGTCCGCACTCTCCCGTCTCTCCCGCCTGTCCCTGCTGGCAGCCACCATGCTCGTCCCTCCGGTTCTGACGGGAGCTCACGCCGCCTCGGTCCCGGCCCCGACGGCGAGTGCGGTTCCGGAGAGTGCTGCTCCGGCCACGGTCACGCGCGCAACGCTGCCCAACGGATTGCGGGTTATTGTAGTGCGCGATACGCTCGCTCCAGTCGTGCAGACCATGCTGAATTACGAGACGGGCTCCGTGAATGCGCCGAAGGGCTTTCCCGGCACGGCACATGCGCTCGAGCATATGATGTTCAACGGCTCACAAACCCTCTCTCGCGACCAGCTCTCCACCATCAGCGCGCAGCTCGGCAACAACGACAACGCGGACACGACCTCGGACGTCACGCAGTATTATTTCAAGACCCCCGCCAGCGATCTTGACGTCCTGCTGCGGATTGAGGCCGGGCGTATGCGTGGCCTGAACATTACCGAAGCCGAATGGGCCCATGAAAAAGGCGCGATCGAACAGGAAGTCTCGCGCGATCTCTCCAGCCCGATCTACCGGTATCTGTCGCAGATCCGGGCAGCCCTTTATGCAGGCACCCCCTACGAACATGATGCCCTCGGCACGCGTCCGTCCTTTGACGCAACCACCGCTCCGCTGCTGAAAAAATTCTATGAGACCTGGTACACGCCCAACAACGCCGTGCTGGTCATCACCGGCGACGTGGACCCGCAGGAAACGCTGAAAAAGGTCGAGGCCGCTTTTGGCAGTATTCCAGCTACGACCCTTCCCGAGCGTGGCACCGTCTCCCCTACCCCGGCCAAGGCCCAGAGCATTTCCCTCGACACCGACCTGCCGATTGGCCTTGTGACGATGGCGTGGCGGATGCCGGGACAGCGTGATCCCGACTATGCCGCGACAACCCTGCTCGCAGATGCCATCAGCAGCCAGCGCGCCGCTCTGTTCGCTCTCGTGCCTGAGGGCAAGGCGCTGGATACGGGCTTCATGTATGATCCCGATGCGCAGGCCGGACTTGGCGTCGTGTACGCCGGCTTCCCCAAAGGCGCCAATCCCGACGGACTGCGGACAGCCGTTGCCGCGATCATGGAGAATTTCCGCGCGCATGGTATTCCGGCCGAACTGATCGAAGCCGCGCGCCGCAAGGAAATCGCAGCGCTTGAGTTCAACGCCAACAGCATTTCCGGCCTTGCCGAAAGCTGGTCGCAGGCCGTCGCCATCCAGCATCTGAACGATCCGCAGGACATGCTGGCCGCTTTCCGCAGCGTCACGAAAGAACAGGTCGACGCGCTGGCGAAAAAACTGCTCGACCCGGCCCATGCCATCAGCGCGACCCTGACGCCCAGCGCTTCGGGCAAGCCCGTCGGCCAGAAGGGCTTTGGCGGTGCAGAGTCATTCAATACCCCTCCAGCGGGCAAGGTTGCTCTCCCGGACTGGGCCCAGCAGGCCCTTGCCCGACTGACCATTCCTGCCGCAGCGCCGCTTCCCACGGTCTATACGCTGCCCAACGGGCTGCATCTTCTCGTCCAGCCCGAACATGTCAGCCATACGGTTGAACTGATCGGCAGCATCCGCCAGAACGCGGACCTCGAACAGCCTGCCGGTCAGGACGGCGTAGCAGGCGTGACGGAGCAGATGTTCCTCTACGGCAGCAAAACGCATGACCGTCTGGCCCTCGCCCGCGCGCTTGATGACCTCTCGGCAGACGAAGAAGCCGGTCCCTCCTTCTCTCTCAGCACACTGACGCCGAACTTCGAAAAAGGCCTCGCCCTGCTGGCGGATCACGAACTGAACCCGGCATTCCCGGAAAAAGCGTTCCGCGTCACGCAGATGCAGGCTGCACAGGCTCAGGCCGGTGAGCTTCAGTCACCCGGTTACCGCTTCGGCCGCGCCACCCGCAAGGCACTCGTCCCCCCGCAGGATCCGACCCTGCGTGAAGCCACGCCTGCCACGATCAGCAAGCTCACACTGGCCGACGTTCAGGCCTATTATGCCCACACCTATCGTCCGGATCTGACCACCATCGTCATTGTCGGCGACATCACTCCCGAGGCTGCAAAAGCAGACGTTGAGAAAGCATTTGGCGGCTGGAAGGCCGTGGGACCAAAGCCCGTCGTCGATCTGCCGGGAATTCCCCTCAGCCGCCCCTCCCAGGCCGTAGTCGAAGATCCGGGCCGTTCACAGGACGAGGTCAAGCTTGTTGAGACCATCGGCATGAAAGTGACCGATCCTGACCGTCACGCACTCGCCGTCGGCAACACGATCCTTGGAGACGGCTTCTCTTCGCGCCTGATGCAGGACCTGCGCGTCAAGACGGGCTATGTTTATGGCGCCGGAAGCGGATTCAACTATTCCCGCACCCGCAGCAGCTTCGGCATTACTTTCGGCGCCGATCCCGACAAGGTTAGCAAGGCCCGGGCGCTTGCCGTCAAGGATGTCGAGGACATGCGCACAACACCCGTCTCGCAGGAAAGCCTCGACCTCGCCAAGGCCACCCTCCTGCGCAGTCAGCCCATGTCCCGCGCGAGCTTCAGTGCCCTGGCCGGAAGCTATCTTTCCCTGATCGCGCTGGACCTGCCGCTCGACAGTCAGGCGAAAGCCGCGCAGGCCATCTATGACATGACCCCGCAGCAGGTGCAGGCGGCGTTCCGCAAATGGGTCCGCCCGACCGATCTCGCCCAGATCGTCATGGGACCTCAGCCGAACTGAAGCTCCTCTCAAACACAAAAAAGGCCGCGGAATGACTTCCGCGGCCTTTTTTGTGAGGCTCGTCCTGACGGTGTTCAGGCGATCAGGCCCTCGTCTTTCAGAACGCGCAGCGCATACTCGATACGGTGTCGGTACAGGTGTTCGGCCTGCGTCCGCGCCTGCGCCTTGCGGGCCATTTTCACACGTAGTTCATTGTTGTCGAGATAGGTCGCGACCAGCCGTTCGAAATCGACACGGTTCGAGAAGACCGGAATTTCATCCGCCGAGTAATACCGCCGGATCTCATGGGTGTCCTCATGAAATACCTGAAACGCCCCGGCCAGCGCGGCCTCGAATGTCCGCGGCCCCGGCGTGGAAGGCGCAATGACGAAACGCTTGTTCTCAAAGCTCAGGGAACGCCCCAGATTCAGGACCAGCTTGGAGCGACGGTACAGTTCCACAAGCTGCGACTTCTCGATCCGGGCATCGGAGAACCCGATCCCCAGTTCACCCCAGCCCGGCCCGACGATCTTGATGTTCAGATCCCGCAGGGCGGGGAGAAGATTGCGGACGATATCCTTGCGGTTGGTGAACGCCACACCACAGAACAGGACGTCAATCGTCTTTTCCGAATGCTCTTCGATCTCGCCGTAATGCAGCTTCGGACTGGCGGCCAGCGGCAGATGGAACACCCGCTCGCGCTGGTAGAAATTATGGCCCCAGCGGTCACAGGAGAAAATCACGTCGAAATCATCGGCAACGCGATAGTTCGCATCCTGCTCGTAGGGGTCTTCGGTCGCCCAGAACACAGTCACGGCGCCGATCTTTTTTGCCTCACGGCATACCTCGCCGAAATAGGTGCTTTCAGGAAGGTAGGAGCCGATGGCAAAGACAATTGTCGGCTTCAGAAAGCGGATGGAGCTGGCCGCGGCCGAGATGTGAACGGCTGTAACATTCTCCTCACCGAAACAGTCCGCCCAGCCATCCATGATGGACTCGCGGATCTGGGTGTTGGCCTGGCTTTCATACCGCCCCCCGCTACACACAAGGACCCGACCGGTCATCCCGGCTGTTCCGCTGTTCGTCACACTGGCGTCCCCGGCTTCCACGACCGCGTCATTCACTGCGTCCATAACCTTCCTGCTCTCCCCAAACTTCTAAAACCGGTCGTATCCGGTCCGTCATGCCATGCAGCTCTGAACAATCCCTGACAGCGCCTGCCGGAAATCGGCCGGAGAACAGTCCCGCTCGACAGCCGCGAGAGCGCCGTTGCGCAGAGTCTTCCACAGTTCCCCGTCCCGATAAAGCCGCTCTACAGCCGCCGCGAACGCCTGCGGATCATCCGCCGGAGCCGCCAGAACCTCGCTACCCTCAGCCCAGCCAACCTGCTCCTGAAGCAGTGTCGTCACGACCTGCGGCAGACCATAGGACGCCGCTTCATGAACCTTGAAGGGGATCCCTCCCGCAAACCGCGTCGGCGCGACAAAGACCCTGTGCCGGTCGAACAGCTCTCTCGGGTCTCCGACCGGCCCCACGATCTCGACCCGGCTGTTCGTCGAAAAGACCGTCATGTCCACATTCGGTCCGACAAACCCCGCGATCGTAAAATGAACTTCCGGCGGCAGAACACTGTCCAGCAGGGGCAGGACACTCTCCACGAACCAGACAAGACTGTCATGGTTGGGCGCACCCTCATCATGAATCGCGCCAAAGAAAAGGACGTTGTGACGGTTCTCGAAAGGAGCAGGGGTGGGCTGAGGATTCAGTTCATGTCCAAGCACCGAGACACTCACACAGCCCGCACGGCGCGCCAGCTCTGCATCATGCGCCGTCACCGTAATGACCTTCTGGCAGAACCGGGCACAGTCCAACTCCTGCTGCAGCATCTCGTCAAAACTGATCTCCGGAGCAGGAAGATCCAGAATCCGTATGCGCTCCAGCGTCCGTGGCGTGGCGATTACTTCCGTATCCAGAACCGGGCCGCCAGCGGGGAGGTAGCGGCTTGACTCATTGAGCAGCGGCAGAAGGCGTTCCAGATTATGCGTCCGGCCAATCCAGACCAGATCGTAATATCCGACCCGCTCCTGAATGAAATCAGCGAAGCTGGAAAAATTCCGGTCAACAATCAGTTCCACCGTTTCGGGGAAATCCCCGAACAGATCGATGGATGTCTGATCCCGCGCAAGCACAGGGAAAACCGTTACCTGATAACCCAGAGCCGTCATCTCGCGGATGATGTCGTTGGAACGGACATAGCCCGATCCCAGACGGCGCAGGGGCAGACGATCCTCGATAAAAAGGATTTTTCTACGCTGGCTCACGCGGTGTTCGCGACCAAGCACGGCATTGCGGATATGGGCAGGCTGCTGATGCCGCAGGAAATCCTGCTGCAGGCGCGCAAAGGTCTTGAGATTGCCACGGATCAGGGCATGGGAGCCCGCCGCACCGGAACTTCCGAATTCCAGATGTTCGATCACCACACTCGGATCATAAACGATCCGCATCCCCGCCTTGAGAATCCGCACACACAGATCCGCATCCTCGAAATAGGCGGGCATGTACCGTGGATCATATCCGCCAAGACGGCGCAGCAGCGCAGTCCGCACCATCAGGAAGGCGGCTGAACAGTAATCCACGTCCCGAACGAAATTGGCACTCGTCAGGTTCGGGTCATCCTCGCGCAGATATCCGTAGGTCGCGCCGTCCCGCCAGATGATCGACCCCGCTTCCTGAAGACGCATGTTCGTACGGATCAGCTTGCCACCCACAGCCCCGATACCAGGCTCCCCATGCAGGCGCTTCAAGGCGTGAAGAATGGCATCCGGGTAGAGGCGGACATCGTTGTTCAAATACAGTGCGAGCGGCGCTTCCGCTTTTTCCAGCGCAAGATTACAGCCCTGAAGATATCCGATATTGTGCCGGTAACGCAGGATCGTGGCGCCGCGCACCATCCGGCCGATATGGCGCGTCTGGTCATGAGATCCGGAATCCACGAGGATAAGCTGGATCCCCCCGCCATAATTGGCACGCAGGGACGCCAGCGCCTGCGCGGTCAGGGCGATCCGGTCATAAACCACCATCAGCACGCTGACTTCAGGCACACCATGAACGGTGAAATCCAGCGGATGGCGGACCAGCGATGGCAGAATGGCTTCGGCCTCACGCTCGAACAGGATCCGGGACTGTTCTTCGGGAATAGCGGGAACAGCTGCAAGAGCCGCCATCCGTCCCTCGCCCAGACCCGTCCGCCCCGCCACAAGATGGGCAAACGCACTGTCATACAGACGATTGCGCACATCGTTGCGGACCTGCGTCTGCGACATATGGGCCGCAAGATCCACATCCGCCTGCGGAATACGGCCTTCCTGCGCGCCGTAACGGACGAAATGATCGTAGCCGTTACGGAAAAAACCATGCTCCAGCGAGGGGAGAATGTCGGGATGGGCCGTGGCGTAGAACTGTTCGGAGAAGAATTCCTGAGGATCGAAAAGCCGTGGCGTTTCGTTCGTGAGGTAATGATGCAGGGCGCTCGAATAATGTCCGGCAGCGATCTCCTGACGGACTTCGGGATAGCGTGTCAGATACCAGACCGGATCGAAATACCAGGAAACGCGACCGGCATCGGCAACATGGGCCGGCAGGCCAAGCCAGGAACCGAACAGACCGATCCGGCTGTCGAAATGATCCGGAAAAGTCAGTGCAAGATCCCGGCAGAGCTCATCATCAAAGAAATGATGCCCGCGGTAGTAATGACTTTCGCCAATCTCGAGAAAATGGTCGTAGCCGTTAAGAAATCCGTTTTCAGTCAGGAAACGCTGCGTCAGCTCCGGATAGCGGCGGCGATAGGCGGGTTCGTCAAACAGCCAGTGCGGCGCGTGGGTTTTGTAACCCGTGGCGATGTAGTGCTCAAAACCCGACGCCCACTCTTCGCGGATGAGGCCCTGACGCACATCCTTGTGGGCCTCGCGATACCACACCTCGTCAAAATACCGATTGGGAGAGTGTCCGTAACGCTGACCCGTCTGCTGATAGAATGCATACGGCCCTTCCTGCCCCTCTTCCCGCATCCAGTCCCGCACCTCGGGATAGCGCAGCAGATACCATTGCGCGTCAAAACGGGACCAGCGGGGGGTACGGGGCTCCTCTGACAGCGGCACTTCAGCATTTTCGGACATCAGGGCAAGCCTCCCGCTCCAGGTCAGGAAACGATCTTTGCCGCGAGCAGGCGTTCAGCACGTTCGACATCATGAGGCTGCACATCCGTCCGTTCGACCGTCAGGACAGCACCATCATCAAACGTCACGGCAATATCCGTCAGTCTCGATCCGTAGACATCGCCGACGACATTGACGAGGATGAAGCGATAGACCCCATCAAGCGGACGCGCATAGCCTTCGCGCGGCATGAACGCCCCTCTGAACCCAACACAGAGAGGTGCATCACGGTAAACCTTGCCGACATCGGCACGGGCCATCCGTTCCATCGCAAAGAAGATGATTTCCTCTCCGCTTTCCGATACCAGTCCGCCATAAACCTGTCCGGCCCGGGACAGATTGCGGAAGAACATCCAGCCCCGGATCATGACGGGCGTTTCAGGACCGGAGGGCAGGGGAAGATCACCGAGCAGTCCACTGAACTCGTCAATGAAATACTCCAGGGCACCCGCCGTATATGGATGCATCGGCTGTTTGCCGACACCTGACAGCTTGACGTTCCGCATCAGACCGTCGCTGTGGGAAACGCGACGGAAGTCGGACAGGACAAGATCGTTGGACGGCGCGCTGCGGACGATACTCCGGATCTGGCCTCCCTCGACCTCGATCTGGATCGGGGTCAGCTGGAAAGCGCCCTGCCCATTGACCACATTGATCAGACCGATCCGGAAACGCCCCTCACACCACTTGCCGCGCAGGGCAACTTTGCCCGAGAAACCAGCGCGACGGGGCGCGTCGGCGAAAAGCTCTGCAATATCGCTTCTGATTTCGCGCTGGCATTCCAGAAAGATCATCGGGCTGTCGGGATCTTCGCCCACCAGAACCGTGAACATCTGCCCGGCAGAACTCACGCCGGGAAGGATCATCCATCCCCGGATATGGAACTCGGAAGCCCCTTGGAAAACCGCTTCATCCAAATCGGAAAAGACGTAGTGGCAGATATCGTCAATATAGCATTCCGCCCCCTGGACCGAGAACCAGTCCGAAATCGTGACCGGAAGTTCCACAGACAGGTCACGGGCGGTCGGAGGATCGAAAATATGGCGCGGCGGGGCCTGATGACGCCAGGAGGCGTGAGGCAGCAGATGAACCTGTCCGGCATCCAGACGCAGTTCCGAGACGCCCATTTCACGCCGGGGCGCCGTCTCGTGATACAACGCCAGAAGATCGTCGGCATAGTCCCGTGCATGCGTCCAGAGCGCGGGCGTAATGTTCTGCATGATCTGGTGGCGCAGCGGCTCGGAAGAACGCAGGAGTTCCAGCCGTTCGAGCACCATGCTCGGACGGCTGATGGGAACCTTGAAACCGTTGACGCCGTCTTCGACGCGGTCTCCCAGAGCCCCCACATCCGTCACGATGGGAATGAGTCCGTTCTGCCAGGCTTCAGAAAGCGAGATGCAGTATGTCTCGGGCCAGATCGAGAGATTCAGCGCGACATCCGCGACTTTCAGCGCGTCGATGTCTCCCATCTCGTAACGGCCATAAACCTTGACGTTCGCACGCGGAACAGCCGTCAGAACCGCCTCGTATTCCGGGCTCAGATATCCGAAAATATGGAAAACGAAATGATCCGGATGGGCGATATCGATCAGGCTGAGGATCGTGTCTGCGCCTTTGGTCCGCAGGAAGTTTCCGACGATCGCCACGCCCAGCGGGCGCTCCCCGAGAGGCTGATACGCTTTTCTCAGAACGGGAACCGTATTGTCCGGGCTCGGAATCCCCTTCACGAGGCTGCGCTTGCTGTCGAGAACCGGATAGATCTCGTGCGTCAGGTTCCGCGAATGAACCGTCCCGAACAGGATGGCATCAATCGAGTGCAGCATCTTCGCCACGAAAGCACGGCGGGTCTGCTCTCCACCATGTTCCACATTCTCTGATGCCTTAAGGGTAATGTCGGCAGCGAGAACGGAACGAACCTCGGCTTCGACATACCGCAACTCATGGTTGAGCAGGTTATACCGTGCGGAGAGCAGCCAGAAATCATGGGCGGAAAAGATCACACCCGTCCCGTTTGCCTTGGCAATGATTGGCAGCGACAGGGCGTGATGGCCCAGATGCTGGAAATGGACGAGATCAATGTTGTACTGGCTGAGAACACTGGAAAACGCCATTTCTTCCGGCGCATCACACAAGGCGTCCTGCCAGCCCACTTCCGGGACGTCAAAACGCTCCAGTTCATGACCGTTAGCCGTCGTCAGGCGGCAGAAGTTTCCACGACGCAGCCAGTAGAAATACTCCACATCCCGCGCCAGCAGCGTGCACAGCCCCTGCTGATAGACCTCAACGCCGCCCCAGGCCTGCTCGTGAATCGTTGAGTGTGTGCACATCAGCACGCGCAGGCGCCGGCGCCGGTGAAGAGGCGCAATCGCATGGGTGCGGCGCCCGAAATCTGCGCCCGTAATGCTCTGGATTTTCTCAAGCCGGTGCTCATACAGATGCTGCGACAGAACCGACTTCTGAGCAGCCTGTGCCGCAGAAAGACGCGCATCTTTCTGCTTGAGCAGCTTTGCGATGGCATCCACGACCTGATTGGCATCCCGGGCCAGCGCAATGCCGTTCACCGTCTCGAAATGGGCGGCATCCATGCTGTCCGGGGCTTCGACCACCTGCGCCGTACCCGCCAAGGCGAGTTCGAAGAAACGCGGGCCAGGTGCCGTTGCCTGACTGACTTCGCCATGACTGGCGTAATCACGGAACATGGTCAGGGTGACGGCGCTGACATTCGCAAAATCAATGAAGGCTTCATGACTGATGGGACGCTGGATGGCGAGAGATGCCAGATCGCCAGGCAGCGGCGGCAGGAACTCATTGGTCGGGCAGACTAGCTTGAGCCGGGCATCGGGGAACGCCGCAATGACCTTGCGCAGCGTATGAACACGATTGGGCCACATCGTGCCCGCGAAGAAGATATCGTATTCCAGATCGTCCCCAGGAACCACGCTCCGTTCATGGATCGACGGGCTGGCAGCCAGCGGAAGGTAATGTCCCTTACCATGATAGTATTCGGCACAGGACGGATCATTCGTAAAGACGAAGTCAAAAAGTTCGGCGTTCTCGACATTGAAATCCCGCATGAAGGGATCTTCGAACGTCCAGAGGATCATGGTCTTGAAGGCCGGGCGGACCCGACGGATGAGCGGAAGGTTGATGCGCTGGGCGTCCAGACAGATCAGGACATCATGCTCGCCGGACGCAGCGATCCCCGCAAGGCTCATGTTGTCCGCGACCGTGACATTATCCTTGCCGAAAAGCGCCTGGGCCGCCCGCTGCACGGCCAATGTCAGATAGGAATTGGGATTGTGGGTATAATTCGTATTGTAAATGACCGCCATCAATCTCCTGGGCTCTGACGCCCACTCCCATCTTCAATATTGGCCAGTCGTCCGGATTTCAGCAGGACCTGCCTCCCGTTTACGACATTTTTGTCTCGACGCACCTTCTTGTGTAGCGGATGGCACGGTCAAGAAAAAGCCCACCGCAAAAGAATGAATTTTTGATAAAAAAAGGGCCGCCGAAGCGACCCTTTATTCTCCGACCGAAAGAGGATTTCCTCTTTCGGTAACCTGAGCAGATGCTCAGGCGTCCGTGTTACGGCGGCGGATAGCGGCACCCAGGATGTCACCCAGGGACGCGCCGGAGTCAGAAGACCCGTATTCGTTGATGGCTGCCTTGTCTTCCTCGACCTCACGGCCGCGGATCGTCAGGGCCAGCTTGCGTGACGCGCGGTCAACGGAGACGACCTTGGCGTCAACCTTCTCACCGACTGCGAAACGCTCCGGACGCTGCTCGGCCTTGTCACGGGCCAGTTCAGCGCGACGGATGAAGCCCTGCAGGACGTCATCAACCTTCACTTCGATCCCGTTGCTCTGGACAGCGGTCACGACGCAGGTCACGACAGCACCCTTCTGGACGCGGGACAGGGTGTCAGCGGCCGGATCTTCCTGAAGCTGCTTGATGCCCAGGGAGATACGCTCTTTCTCGGGATCCACATCGAGGACCTTGGCCTTGACGACCTGACCCTTCTCGTAATGGGCCATAGCAGCTTCGCCAGCTTCGTCCCAGGAGAGATCGGACATGTGAACCATGCCGTCGATGTCTGCGGAAAGACCAACGAACAGACCGAATTCGGTGATGTTGCGGATCTCGCCTTCGATGATCGAACCGACCTTGTGCTCTTCCTCGAACTGTTCCCAAGGGTTGCGCTGAACCTGCTTGAGACCAAGGGAGATGCGGCGCTTGGAGCTGTCCACATCCAGAACCATGACGTCGACTTCCTGCGAAGTGGCGACGATCTTGCCCGGATGGACGTTCTTCTTCGTCCAGGACATTTCGGAAACGTGCACCAGACCTTCGACGCCCGGCTCCAGCTCCACGAATGCACCGTAGTCGGTGATGTTCGTGACACGACCCGTGAAGCGTGCTCCAGCCGGATACTTGATGGCGACGTTTTCCCAGGGATCAGCTTCAAGCTGCTTCATGCCCAGGGAGATACGCTGCGTATCGGAGTTGAAGCGGATGACCTGCACGCGAACCGGCTGACCGATCTGCAGAGCTTCAGACGGGTGGTTGATGCGCTTCCATGCGATGTCCGTGACATGCAGGAGGCCATCGACGCCACCGAGGTCAACGAACGCACCGTAGTCGGTGATGTTCTTGACGACGCCGTCGAGGATCATGCCTTCCTTCAGGCCCTGGATCAGCTCGGAGCGCTGTTCCGCACGGGTCTCTTCGAGAACGGCACGACGCGAGACAACGATGTTGCCACGGGCGCGGTCCATCTTCAGGATCTGGAACGGCTGCGGATGACCCATCAGGGGTCCGACGTCACGAACCGGACGGATATCAACCTGGCTGCCCGGAAGGAACGCCATGGCGCCGCCGAGATCAACCGTGAAGCCGCCCTTGACGCGACCATAGATCGTGCCGTTGACGCGCTGGTTGTTGCCGAATGCACGCTCCAGAGCGGTCCATGCCTCTTCGCGGCGAGCCTTCTCGCGCGACAGGACGATGGAGCCGTCACGGTCTTCGTAACGCTCGACATAAAGCTCGACAACGTCGCCCGGCTTTACGTCCGGGGCAACGCCAGCCGGACCGAATTCCTTGAGGGAGACGCGGCCTTCGCTCTTGAGGCCGACATCGACGATGGCGAATTCGTCGGTCAGGCGGACAACGCGACCGGTGACGACGGAGCCGTCAAAGCCCGTGTCGCGGCCAAGGGTCTCGTCGAGAAGAGCTGCGAAATCTTCGTGAGCGCGCTCTGTCGTGTGGGTCTGAGTGGCTGAAGCCATGTAAATACGATATTCCCGGACGCCCGTTCCACTGGCGGAGCGGATGTCCACGTCTGCGCCAGATCCAGCAATGGACCGGACGTCTCCCCGCTGCCGATGAACGGTCAGATCGGGTTTGTTGGCTGTTGGACCTGCCCGCCAGACGCGGAACAGACCATCCCCCCTCCCCTTCGGGGCGGGTGATACGGTGCACCAACACCCTGCGGGGGCGCGGTGTCAATAAAAAAAGCCGTTTTCCGGCCACCGTCGCGTCGGTTCAGTGTCGCGTGTGACGCAGGGCCACGATTTCGCAGGCCTTATCAAGAACCTCTGCGGCAGAAAGCCCGTCCGTCTCGATCAGAACGGCATCCGCAGCCTGAACCAGCGGAGCCGTTTCACGCGATGAATCGCGCGCGTCCCGCGCCACGATTTCGGATACGGCCGCGTCAAGTGAAGCCCCTTCCAGCGGAGTCTCGCCTGCAACCTGACGGTGGCGGCGCAGGGCGCGGGTGCGCGCAGAAGCCGTGATGAAGAACTTCACGTCCGCATCCGGGAAAACAACAGTCCCGATATCGCGCCCGTCCACAACCGCACCGGTTTCGGACGCAAAAACCCTCTGACGAGCCAGGAGGGCTGCGCGAACTGCGGGCTGTGCCGCAACGAGAGAAGCCCCACGATCAATCTCGGGAACACGCAGGTCCGTCCGGGCCAGATCACCCTGTTGCAGAGCCTGCGCTTCAGCGGAAGCATCGTCAGCCGGGTCCAGCCCGGCATTCACCATCCGGCGCGCAACGGCACGATACAGCAACCCGGTGTCGAGATAGGGCAGCCCCAGTTTCGCGGCCAGAGCCTTGGCGAGCGTTCCTTTGCCCGCCGCCGCAGGCCCGTCAACAGCAATGACCAGCGGACGAGCCGTCACGCCGTCAGCCCTGCGCCGAGAGCGTTCATCAGGCCCACGAAGCCGGGAAAGCTGGTTTCGATGAAAGCCGTGTCATCCACATTCACGGGCTTTGCAGCCGCAAGACCAAGCACCACCGCGCTCATGGCAAGGCGATGGTCCATATGGGTCTGGACCGTGCCGCCACCGAGAGGCGCATGAGCCCCCTTCACGATGAGATCGTCTCCGATCACCTCGGTTTCGGCACCGTTCACATTCAGCAGGGCGACCGTGGACGCCAGACGGTCACTTTCCTTCACGCGCAGTTCTTCCAGGCCACGCAGACGGGACGGACCCTCCGCAAAAGCGCAGGCTACGGCGAGGACGGGATATTCGTCGATCATGGACGGCGCACGTTCGGGCGGAACGTCCACGCCTTTGAGCTGGCTGTGACGGACATGCAGATCGCCAACCGGCTCTCCACCTTCCACGCGCTCGTTCTCGATGGAGAGGGATGCTCCCATCTCGATCAGCGTCGTGAACAGCCCGGTCCGCAGCGGGTTGAGACCCACGCCCTCGATCCAGATATCCGAACCCGGCACCAGCAGGGCCGCGACGATCGGGAAAGCCGCGGAAGACGGATCCCCTGGAACCGTGACGTCCCGAGCGGTCATGACGACCGGCCCCGTCAGAGCGATTCGGCGTCCACCCGCATCGAGCCGCGCAACATCCACTTCGACCCCGAAATGCCGGAGCATGTTTTCCGTATGATCGCGCGTGGCGACGGGCTCTTCCACGATCGTGGTGCCATGAGCATTCAGACCCGCCAGCAGAATGGCAGACTTTACCTGAGCGGACGCGACCGGAAGGCGGTATTCGATCGGCTTCGCATCTCCCGTCCCGCGAACGGCCATCGGCAGACGACCGCCTTCACGCGTCAGAAAATCGGCGCCATTGGCCGCCAGAGGCGCAGTCACGCGGCGCATGGGCCGGGACCGCAACGAGGCATCGCCGGTCATGACGCTGTTGAATGCATGGGAAGACAGAATCCCCGACAGCAGGCGGGCCGCCGTGCCGGAATTGCCCATATCCAGCACGTCCGCAGGCTCGCTCAGGGCGCCCACGCCACGACCGTCAATGGTCCACTCCGCGCCCTCGCGCGTGATGGTCGCGCCAAGCGCGCGCATGGCATCCGCCGTCCGCAGCACATCCTCACCTTCGAGCAGACCGGTCACACGGGTGCGGCCGGATGCGAGGGCGGCGAGCATCAGCGAGCGGTGGCTGATGGATTTGTCACCCGGAACACGGGTGCGGCCGGAAAGTCCCTTGGGGGACGCGGAGACGGTCAGGGGGCGCGAGACTTGCATGGTGATGTTCTTGCTGGGGTGCCCCATGCCTGTCAATCACCTCATGAGGGTGCAGTCATGCGCCTGAAAACTGTCAGGAATCATACGATGGGATTTGACAGGGAGCGCACAAGCTGGCATGGCCGCGTTCCTTATTCGAGGCATCAGCAGGTTCCCGCACAATGGCAAAACCCGAACTCGGTCTGAAACGGACATGCGTTGAGTGCAACGCCCGCTTCTATGACCTGAACCGCGTCCCCGCGGTGTGCCCGAAATGCGGCACGACCCAGCCGGACGATTCCCGTCTGAAGCGCAGCGAAGTTCCGCTGCCGGAAGAAAAAGATCCGAAGCCCCAGGCCAACGAGCATGAGGACGACGTGGATCTGGAAGTCGCCGATGACGAGGACGATGACGATGTGATCGCCCCGGACGACGATCTGGACGATGACGACGATCTCAGCAACGACATCGAAGTCCCGAATGACAAGGATGATCGCGACGACAACTGAGGTTGTCGCCAAAATCCTCTGCGCCGCTTTTCTGGCGGCACTGATGAGCGGCTGCTCTGATCCGGAAGGCATCTTCGCCCCGGACAGCGCAGCCGTTCGCGCATTCAGGGCCCGGCTCGACAGCCAGCCCAGCGCAACGGCGGTGCTTCAGGCCCGCTGCCCGTCTCCGATCCGCGTGCTGCGCCTGAGCGTGGACCGTCCCGTGACGGAAGATATTCTGGCCCTGCTGCAGGTGAGCGAGACCCATCAGGTCAACACGCGGCATGTCCGGCTGCTGTGTGGCGAGACCGTACTGTCGGATGCCTGGAACTGGTATGTGCCGGAGCGGCTTTCCCCGGCCATGAACACACTGCTTGAACAGACCGACACACCGTTCGGACGCGTCGTGCAGCAGACAGCGTTCAGACGGGAAAGACTGGAAACCCGTTTCCCCGGGGAAGCCTCCGGAATCGTTCTGGAGAACCGGGCGCTCCTACGCCGGGGCACGGATGACGCCCCCATTTCCCTCGTGGTGGAAGACTATCTCCCCGCAGCCCTCCGCCCCTGAGCGTCAGGACGCCGGAGACCAGTTCAGATGCTGCCCGCCATCCAACGCCAACATCTGCCCCGTCACGGAAGGAAGCGCGAACAGCGCAAGTGCGGCCTGAGCGATTTCTTGCGGAGAAGAGCCATGCTGCAACGGTGTGCGAGCGCACATACTGTCGAAATGCTCCTGCGTCTGCCGCACCGCCGGAAGGACCGGGCCGGGACCGATGGCGTTCACCCGGACCCGCGGTGCGAGCGCCAGTGCCATGGTCTGCGTCAGGGTCCATAATCCCGTGCGGGACAGGGTGTAGCTGACGAAATGCGGCGTCAGGTTCCATACACGCTGGTCCAGCATGTTCAGAATCAGACCCTCGGCACCCTCAGGAAGCGCCTGCGCCATGGCCTGCGACAGGACGAATGGCGCGCGAAGATTGGTTTCAAGATGCAGATCCCAACTCTCGCGGGTAACGTTGCCCATCTCGTCGCGGATGAAAGCGGAGGCATTGTTAACAAGGACGCCAACCGGACCAAGAGCGGCCTGCACCCGCGGCAGCAACGCCTCGACCTCGTCTTCGCAGTGCAGATCGGCCTTCAGAACGCAGCCTTTGCCCCCGATCTGCTCCAGCAAATCTTCGGCTTCACGGGTGCTGTCGCGACAATGGATGGCGACCGCAAATCCCTCCCCGGCCAGCATTTCCACAAGCGCTGCGCCAATACGGCGCGCGCTTCCCGTCACCAGAGCCACACGGGGAACACGCGCAGAAATCTGAAACGGCATCATGTTCAGAGAGACCGCCGGGCCGTCAGCGCGGCGGCGAGCGTCCCGTCATCCAGCACGTCCAGCGCGCCGCCCATTGGCACACCATGCCCCACACGCGTGACGCTCACGCCCGTAGAGAGCAGCCGTTCCTGAAGCCAGTGCGCGGTTGTCGCCCCCTCAACGGTGGCACTCAGGGCGAGAATGACTTCCCGCACCCCACCAGCCTCGATCCGCTCAAACAGCGGGCGAACGTTCAGATCATCCGGCCCCAGCCCCGCCAGCGCGGACAGGGTCCCACCCAGAACCTGATAGACCCCGCGATGCACGCCCGCGCGCTCCAGCGCCCAGAGATCGCCCACGGTCTCGACCACGCAGATCAGCCCCTGATCCCGCGCCATGTCCGTGCAGATCTGGCACGGATCGACCGTATCGAGATTGCCGCACCGGGTGCAGGTCTTTACGCTCGTGGCCGCGCGCTCCATCAGATGGGCAAGCGGCAGCATCCGGCTTTCCGGCTGACGCAGAAGCGCCAGGGCGGCCCGGCGGGCGGAGCGTGGCCCCAGTCCCGGCAGACGCGCAAGCATGGTGATCAGCTGATCGATATCGCCGTGGCCCATCATGGGCGTAAAATCCCCGTCAGCCGGATCAGAACGGCAGTTTCAGGCCTGCCGGAAGATCAAGACCACCCGTCACGTCGCGCATGGCTTCGGAGCTGGCAGCCTCGGCCTTGGCCTTGGCGTCCGTATAGGCCGCAACGATCAGGTCCTGAAGCGTTTCGATATCGGTCGGATCGGCCAGCTGCGGATCAATTTTCAGATCGCGCATTTCGCCCTTCCCCGTCAGCTTGACCGTCACCAGTCCGGCACCGGCGGAACCATCAACGACAAGAGACGCCAGATTGCTCTGCGCGGCTTCCATCTTGGCTTGCATCTGGCTGGCCTGCTTCATCAGTCCGGCAAGGTTTTTCATCACTATCGTCCTTCAGTTCAGGTTCAGATCGTCTTCATCAAGGGAATCGGCATCCAGAGGTGCAAATTCCAGATCGGGCGGCACATCATCGGTCAGCGGCACGGTGATTTCGGGTGGCAGACCGTATTCATCAAGGGAGTGATCCTGAACTTCCCCGATCTTTGCGCCGGGAAAGGCTTTCAGAATGGCCTGCACCAGCGGATGTTCCTCCACCGAAGCCTGATTGATGGCCACAACCTCGGCGCCCTGCTCATCCAGCGTGGGCTCGCCCGGAGCGGTCGAAGCACTGACGCGCCACTGACCGGGATAGACACGATCCAGCAGTTTCTGGAGCTGGCGTTCGATACGGGCCTGCGGCTCTTCAGCACGGATCTGGACATCGGGGGCCGAGAAACGCACGAGATGAACAGCATTGCGGAGCAGCCCGTGCAGAACGGGCTCGCGTTCCCGCGCCACCATCGCCACCATCTCGCGCCATGTCCGGGGCGGCGGCGGAAGTTCAGGTTCGGGTTCAGGCTCCGGAGCCGCTTCAGCATAACCAATACCAGGCTCGAGAATCGTTCCACCATTCGCCACCAGCCGGACATGCGCCCGAGGCGCGGGACCACCGACGCCATCGCTGACAGTGGCCGAGGCGATACCGCTGACGGCAGCTGACGGTGCGGCTGAAGACGCCCCACCTGTCGGCGTGAGAGACACAGCTGGCAGAGACAGGTCCTGGCCGCCTTCGGTCAACTGGCGGATCAGCCGGTCCGGCGTGGGCAGCAGACTGGCATAACACAGACGGATCAGCACCATCTCCGCCGCCTGACGGCGATCCGGAGCAGTCTCGACTTCCTGCACGCCTTTCAGCAGGATCTGCCATGCGCGGCCCAGAACGGCATTGGACAAACGGTCAGCCAGCGCCCCGCCGCGTGTGCGCTCGGCTTCCGGCAAATCCCGACCTTCCCGCAGGGACGGAATGGCCTTGAGACGCGAAATCAGATGCAGCAGATCCAGCAGATCCGCCAGCAGCACGCCCAGATCAGCACCCCGGGCATAGGCCTGATCGGTCAGGTCCAGCGCCTCGGCAGGCTTTCCAGCCATGAGCGCGTCCAGCAGATCGAAAACCAGACCGCGATCCGCCAGACCAAGCATGTCGGCCACGGCATCCGCATCACTGGCGCCCTGCGCGATGGCCTGATCGAGTAGCGAGAGCCCGTCACGCACGGAACCATCTGCCGCACGGGCGATCAGGGCCAGCGCGTCTTCTGAAAGGGTCGCCCCCTCCTTCAGCGCGATATTGTGGAAATGCCCGGCCAGAAGAGACTGCGGAACGCGACGCAGATCAAAACGCTGGCAGCGGGACAGGACCGTGACCGGAACCTTGCGCAGCTCAGTCGTGGCGAAAATGAACGTGACCTGCGGCGGCGGCTCTTCAAGCGTCTTGAGCAACGCATTGAAGGCGTTGCGCGACAGCATGTGGACTTCATCGATGATGAAGACCTTCATGCGGGCCTGCATCGGACGAAAACGTGTGGCTTCAATGATTTCGCGCACATCGTCTACGCCCGTGCGGGAGGCGGCATCCATTTCCAGCACGTCGGGATGACGGTCCGCCAGAATAGCGGTGCAGTTGGGGCAGACGCCGCAGGGATCAGCGGTCGGGCCACCGTTGCCATCCGGGCCGATGCAGTTCAGGGCACGGGCAATGATACGGGCGGTCGTCGTCTTGCCGACGCCGCGCACGCCGGTCAGCATGAAAGCGTGCGCCACACGCTTGAGCTCAAATGCGCGGCGCAGGATGCGGACGAGCGAATCCTGCCCGATCAGATCATCAAAGGTCTGGGGCCGGTACTTGCGGGCCAGAACGCGATAGGGCGTGGCCTCGGCGGTCAGGGGCACAGACATTTCCGGCTCTGGTGCGTCTCCGAAGAAGCCGCCGCCATTTTCGGGCGGCAGGGGGAGATCGTCGTGGTCATCAGTCATGGAAGTGTTGAACCCTCAGCACTGAGGATGGGACCGTCAGAAAACGGTCGGGGACGCTGCGGGAAAGAGCGTCCAGTGACTGTGTGAGGTAGGAGGCCGGACATTCAACCCGGATAAAACTCACTGCGGCTGCTTCCTTCCGGACCTGACCGGGTTGGCAAGGTATCCGTCCAAAGCCGACCTCCCGGCGCTCTCCTAACACGGAGAGAGGGGTGTCTGACAACCCCCAATCATCAGAGTACGCCCTCATTCCCGCGTCTTATTCGCCGACAGCCGCCCCACCCATGTGCCGCGGGTCGGCCGCACCATAGATCAGACCGGTCTTCGGAGCCTTCAGGCTCGGGCGATCGGCAAGGATGCCTTCCGCCACACCCCACGGACGATGGGGCGACAGGGCATACCCTTCGGCCTTGAGAGTCTGCATGGCCGTGTCAGACAGCGCGCCCTGCTCAAGCTCAACAGCGGAAGGCTCCCACTGTTCATGGATTCGCGGCAGGTCGATGGCCTGACGGATATCCAGCCCGTAGTCGATCACCCCGAGAATGACGGAAAGCGTGATCGTCGGAATGCGCGAACCGCCGGGGCTGCCGATCACCATGACGACCTTGCCATCGCGCGAAACGATGGAGGGCGACATCGAAGACAGCGGCGTCTTGCCCGGGGCAATCGCATTGGCTTCCGAACCGACAATGCCGAACATGTTGGGCGCACCCGGCTTGGACGAGAAATCGTCCATCTCGTCGTTCATCCAGATGCCGGTATGCCCCCCCATTACACCCGCGCCGAACCAGCCATTGAGGGTATAGGTTGCCGAAACGGCCGTCCCTTCACGATCAAGCACGGAGAACTGCGTGGTCTCATGCTTTTCCTGGGTGTCGGGAGCCGCCTGCGTCACGGGAACGGGCAGCGCCTCTCCTGCTCTGAGCGTGCTGGACGACAGCGCGCGATCGGTCGGAATGCCCTGGCGGATCTGATAGGCGTAAGCAGGGTCGATCAGGTGTTCGACAGGATTATGGACGAAATCCGGATCGCCCAGATCGCGCCGGTCGGAATAAGCATGACGCATGGCCTCTATCTCGCGCTGCGTTGCAGGCGCGCTATGCAGACCAAGGGCGTGCATATCGTAACCGGAGAGAATGTTCAGGATTTCGCAGAGTGCAACACCCCCGCCGCTCGGCGGCGGTGCCGTGTCGATCGTATAGCCCCGATAGGTGCAGCGGATCGGCTCAAGGTAACGGATGTGATAGTTTTTGAAGTCAGAAAGCTGAAGAATGCCGCCGCCTTCAGTGCTGGCGCGCACGATTTCCTTCGCGATCGGACCATCATAAAACGCCTGCGGACCTTCTTTGGCGATCAGTTCCAGCGAGTCCGCCAGATCCTTCTGCACCAGACGGTCGCCCGTCTGAAGCGGCGTACCATCGGGGCGCAGATAGAACGCGCGGGCATAGGGATCGTGCTGGAAATAGCGCGTCGAGGTGTGCAGAAGATCCGCATCGCCCTGATTCAGAACGAAGCCATTCCGGGCCAGCGCAATCGCAGGGGCCATGACCTTGGCGCGTGGCAGGCGCCCCCATTTCTGCAGAATGGAATCCAGCCCCGCGACTGTTCCCGGAACGGCGACGGCTTTCCAGCCTTCGGTGGACAAACCCGGAATGACCTTGCCCGAAGCGTCCTGATACATCGTAGCCGTCGCAGCGGCGGGAGCATGTTCGCGGAAATCAATGAAGACCGTCTGGCCCGTTTTCAGACGCAGGGTCATGAATCCGCCGCCGCCAATATTACCGGCTGCGGGATAGACCACAGCCAGAGCATATCCGACAGCCACGGCCGCATCGACCGCATTGCCACCCTGTGCAAGGATTTTCGCACCGGCATCCGAGGCGAGATGCTGCGCCGACACCACCATGCCATGACGACCGGAAGTCAGCACACCGGCACTGACATTGTCCGGACCGAAAGCCAGCGGATCATGCGCTGAACTCAGCGCCGGGGCGGCTGCGGTGGCGAGCGTCGTGCTGCTGATCAGGGCCGTGGCGAGAAGAAGCGAAAACGCTCTCATGCGGTCTCTCCATAAGGAGGCTTGGTGTAGCCTTTGGGGGACAGGGTGAAAATTTCGCAGCCATCGGCCGTCACGCCAACCTGATGCTCGAACTGGGCTGACAGGGTGCGGTCACGGGTCACGGCTGTCCAGCCGTCATCAAGGATTTTCACGTCAGGACGGCCAATATTCAGCATGGGTTCGATCGTGAACACCATCCCTTCCACGAGCTTCACACCCTCACCGGGACGCCCATAATGGAGAACATTCGGCTCGGCATGGAAATCCCGACCAATGCCATGGCCGCAGAAATCCTGCACGATGGAGAAGCGGTTGGCTTCCGCATATTCCTGAATGGCATGGCCAATATCACCAAGCGTCTTACCTGGGCGCACCTGCGCGATGCCACGCATCAGCGCCTCATACGTCACATCGACCAGTTTTTCGGCCTTCTTTGGCGCCTTGCCCACGACATACATGCGTGAACTGTCGCCGTACCAGCCGTCCAGAATGGAAGTGACGTCAATGTTGACGATGTCACCATTGGACAGCTTCTTGGAACCGGGAATGCCGTGACACACGACATGGTTGATCGAGATGCAGCAGGATTTCGGATAGCCGCGATAGTTCAGCGGAGCAGGCGTGGCACCATGGGCGATCGTGAAGTCGTGGATCAGCTGGTTCAGCTCTTCTGTGGTAACGCCGGGCTGCACATAGGGCGTGATCATGTCCAGCGCCTCCGCCGTCAGGCGGCCAACACGATGCAGATGTTTAAAATCGTCCTGATCGTAGAGAACGATACCCCGTGCGTTATCCATAATCTGCCGCCTGATCCTTTAATCTTCAAAAGCCCGGACAAAATGCGTCTGTCCGGGCTGGATCGCAAGGCGGCAGGTCAGATTTTCAGGATCAGCTGTGCCGGGAGCGCTTTTTGTGGGCGACAACATGGCGCACACTCACCATGCGTACGGCCGCACCATGGTGAGAAATCCGGCCATAACGACGCGGGGCTGTTGGCGCATCGGCAACTTCCATGGGGCGCGAAGACGCCAGCAGGAAACCGTGATGGAAGCGACCGCGACGACGGGCCGAGGCCATCAGGACACCGGATGGAGCCGCAGGGTGAAGAAGCGGCTGGGGCGCCACGCCTTCATCTGCAAACCCCTTGTCGAGCAGCGCCACCATTTCCATGGAACGACGCGCATTGCTGGGAGACCCCATGACCACGCCGATCAGGCGCACATTCCCGCGCTGGGCAGACGTGATGAGGTTATGGCCTGCCAGATCGGTATACCCCGTCTTGAGACCATCAGCGCCCGCATAGATTTTCAGCATCGGATCATGGTTCGGAACCATACGGCGATGGAAATAAAAGGAGGGAACGTTGAAATAGTGATAATACTGCGGAAAATCCGCAATCAGATGCTGGGACAGCAGGGCCAGATCATGCGCTGTCGTAACCTGATCCGGGTCAGGCAGACCGGAAGCATTGCGGAAGGTCGTATTGATCATCCCCAGAGCCCGCGCCTGCTGCGTCATGAGCTGGGCGAAGCGTACCTCATCTCCGCCGCCAAGAAATTCACCCAGGGCACAGGCCGCATCATTGGCAGACTTCGTGACGAGCCCCAGAATGCCCTGCTCCACTGTCAGCTTCGTTCCCGGCACAAGGCCCAGCTTTGACGGAGCCTGAATGGAAGCATGAATGGACACCGGAACCTGTTCGTCCAGCGTGATCTGATGCGCTTCAAGGGCGCGGAACGTCAGATAGAGCGTCATGAGCTTTGTCAGGGACGCAGGATACCGTTGCAGCTCGGCATCCGTCGCAGACAGAACAGCGCCTGTCCTGGCGTCCATCACATAGCTCGAGACATGTCCGGCATATTGTGCCTTCGCAGATCCCAGCCCCATGGTTGTCATGGCGCACAACAGAAAAGCTTTCTGGAACGGGAAACGCATCTACTGACAGCCTCTGAACGGAACGTCGTCTTGGGAAAGATCTGGGCTCTTGAGCCACCTGCATGACAGGCAGTCTAGGCGCATTGAAAACTCCCCGTCCACCAGCTTTGAAGGACTTTCCTTAATTTTTCGTAAGCAGGGCGGAAAGGAGGCAGGATCATGGCACGTGGCGCATAAAAACCTTATTTCAGGGGCTTGCAGCCCTTCTCAAGACCGAAATTCGCACCATATCATACCCGTCATGTCTTCTTATGATCTTCCCCCCTGCCCGAACGGCCTTTCCGGTGTCGCATCCTCGCGGAGTCCATCTCGCATGGGGCCGGAGTCTCCCGACTCCATTCCGCCCCGTGAGCCGGACAGGGGAGGCGGGGATCAGGACCTTGAAGTCAGCGTGGTGGTGCGTCCCAGAACCCGGACGCGCAAACCTTCCATGTACAAGGTTCTGATGCTCAACGACGACTACACGCCCATGGAGTTTGTGGTGCATGTGCTGGAGCGTTTCTTTGCCAAAACCCGGGACGAGGCAACGTCCGTCATGCTTCAGGTTCACCAGCGCGGCGTCGGAGTCTGCGGGGTGTTCACATATGAAGTGGCTGAAAGCAAGGTGACACAGGTGATGGATCTGGCACGCCAGAACCAGCACCCCCTTCAGTGCACGATCGAGAAAGACTGATCCGTCTGACAGGCAGAAAAGCCCGGGCACAGGATAATTTCTTGTTTCCCTTTGCGTTTCTGACTGGCGTTACACGTTACTCCGCGACAAGATACCTTTCCTACGAGAGGTCGAGAGGAGCGCCATCACATGCTGTCCCGTACGCTCGAACAGACGCTCCACCGCGCCCTGACATTCGCAGGTGACCGGCGTCACGAATATGCAACCCTCGAACATCTTCTGCTCGCACTGACAGAAGACGACGATGCCCTGACGGTCTTCCGGGCCTGCGGCATTGATCTCGACAAGCTGCGCTCCGATCTGACGGATTTCCTGGACAAGGATCTGGCAGGACTGGCTGCGGAACGTCCGACGGAACCCAAGCCGACCGCGGCTTTCCAGCGCGTGATCCAGCGCGCGGCGATCCATGTGCAGAGCACGGGCCGCGACGAAGTCACGGGCGCTAACGTGCTGGTCGCCCTGTTTGCCGAGCGCGAAAGCCATGCCGTCTATTTCCTGCAGTTGCAGGACATGACGCGACTCGATGCGGTCAACTTCATCTCGCACGGAATCGCCAAGGCACCCGACCGGGGAACGGGGCGCCGCTCGGCTGCGGCTTCCAAGGATACGTCCGAACGCGAGGAGCGCAAGGAAACGGCCAAGGAGGGAGCACTGGCGATCTATTGCGTCGATCTGAATGAACGTGCGCGTGAGGGGCGAATTGATCCGTTGATCGGCCGCGATCAGGAAATCGAACGCACCATCCAGATCCTGTGCCGCCGGACCAAGAACAATCCGCTTTATGTGGGAGATCCGGGCGTCGGCAAGACGGCAATTGCCGAAGGTCTGGCCAAGCGGATCGTGGAAGGCGAAGTGCCGGACGTTCTGCTGAACAGCACGATCTACTCGCTGGACATGGGCTCGCTCCTGGCTGGCACGCGCTATCGCGGCGATTTCGAAGAGCGGCTGAAAGCCGTCGTGACGGAAATGGACCAGACCCCTGGCGCCATCCTGTTCATTGACGAAATCCATACCGTCATCGGCGCGGGAGCGACATCGGGGGGGGCAATGGACGCCTCCAACCTGCTCAAGCCTGCCCTGGCCGCAGGGACCCTGCGCTGCATCGGTTCCACGACCTACAAGGAGTTCCGTCAGCATTTCGAAAAGGATCGGGCGCTCGTACGCCGGTTCCAGAAAATCGACGTGCCGGAGCCTTCGATCGAGGATGCGATCAAGATTCTGCGCGGCCTGAAGGGCAGCTACGAGAAGCATCACAAGGTCCGCTATACCGACGAAGCCCTGCGCGGCGCCGTCGAACTGGCGGCCAAGTATGTCCATGACCGCAAGCTGCCGGACAAGGCGATCGACGTGATCGACGAAGTCGGCGCGGCGCGGATGCTGGTGCCCGAAAATAAGCGCCGCAAGACCGTGACGCTGAAGGACGTGGAAGAGGCCATCGCCAAGATCGCCCGTATCCCGCCCAAGAGCGTCTCGGCCGATGACCGCGAGACTCTGCGCCATCTGGAGCGGGACCTGCGGAATATGGTCTTCGGACAGGACAAGGCGATCGACGCGCTGGCTGCGGCAATCAAGCTGTCCCGCGCCGGACTGCGCGATGCGGAAAAGCCGATCGGCAACTACCTGTTCTCCGGCCCCACGGGCGTCGGCAAGACGGAGGTCGCCAAGCAGCTTTCCAACTCGCTCGGGATCGAACTGATCCGCTTTGACATGTCCGAATACATGGAGCGTCATTCGATCTCCCGTCTGATCGGTGCGCCTCCAGGGTATGTCGGGTTCGATCAGGGCGGCCTGCTGACGGATGCGATCGACCAGCATCCGCACGCGGTCCTGCTGCTGGACGAGATCGAGAAGGCCCATCCGGACCTGTTCAATGTCCTGCTTCAGGTCATGGATCATGGCCGCCTGACGGATCACAACGGCAAGGTCGTCGATTTCCGCAACGTGATCCTGATCATGACCACGAATGCGGGCGCGGCGGACCTGTCCAAGGAGGCGATCGGGTTTGGACGGACGGCGCGGAGCGGTGAGGATGAAGAGGCAGTCAAACGCCTGTTCACGCCGGAATTCCGCAACCGTCTGGACGCGATCATTCCCTTCGCCAACCTGACGCCGGAGACCGTGGGCCGCGTGGTCGAGAAGTTCGTGCTTCAGCTCGAAGCCCAGCTTGCCGACCGCCATGTGACGATCGAGATTTCCTCGAGCGCCAAGGAATGGCTCGCCGAGCGTGGATACGACCGGCTGTATGGCGCCCGTCCGCTGGGACGCGTCATTCAGGAATACATCAAGAAGCCTCTGGCCGAGGAACTGCTTTTCGGACGGCTGGCTCAGGGCGGTGCCGTTCGGATTGGCATGAAGAACGGCGCACTCGACTTCGATATTCTCGAAGGCGGGGATAACGCCAAGGGCGAGGATGGCGCTTCGAAGAAAGACGAAGCGACAAGCTGAAGTCCTCCACTTAGCAGAAAGGCCCGGGAGACGCTGTCTCGCCGGGCCTTTTTTCTTACTGGTAGCGGGTACCGTTCACCACGACATAGCCGGGCCAGGGCCATTTTCGGCCTGTACCATGATGGGTCCAGTCCACGCCCTGACGACGCAGGCTGTCGTAATAGTAGCGCCCCTGAACCTCGACCTGGTCGCCCTTGCTGACCCAGGGCCATTGCGGTGCATTCATCTGATCCAGATCAGAGACAATCCGGATGGAGACCCCCTGCCCGACCGACAGATAGAAATAACCGTGCCAGCCGCTGCGGGTGCGTTTTGCTTTGGGGGAGACCGCCAGAACCCGTCCACAGAGATGCTCGGGCAGGTCGATACCGGTGGGGCCGCTCTGTTCCAGTCCATGCTGATCAGCGAGGAAACGCGCATTGTCACACTGCGCAGGCATGTCATGCGCGCTACGGGGCGCAGTATCCTGGCCGAAAAAGCCCTGAGCGGATGCCGCCAATGGCGCGCATAGCAGTGCCACAGCAAACGTGGAGAGCAGACGGGATGTCATGAAGGGGTTTTCTCCTGTCAGGGCGGTTCTGCCTGTTGCTCTGCCGCCAGAAGGTCCGGACCAGACACAAAAAAGCCCGCCCCGGAGAGGGAACGGGCCTTTATGCTGGTCCGCAATAAGGGATCAGGGCGCTTCGCTGGCGCCTTCACCGGGAGCGGGCTCGGACTTGGCAGTTTCGCTGACAGCCGGACGCGAAGATGCGCCATCCGTGATCATTTCGAGCTGACCCGTGATCTGACCACCATCCTCGACCTGAAGACGACGGCACTTGACCTTGCCGATGAGACGGCCGGTCGCACGGATCGTCAGGCTGCCATTGACGGTCAGGGTGCCGTCGATCGTGCCCGCCAGTTCTGCGTCCTCAACCTCGACGCCGCCCCGGAAGACGCCACCATGCGTGACCTGAAGCTCGGTCGCATGGATCATGCTGGACTCGACCGTACCCTCAACGACAAGGCGTTCGGCGTCCTGCACGGACCCCTGCACGCTGATGCCACGGCCGACAACAAGCGTACGACGCTCAGGGCCGGTCTGGCGCGGTGCGCCCGGAACGGCGGCCACACCGGGGCGCGGCGCCCCTGCCGGCGTTACGCCCGTCGGAGAATTGGAAGACGGCGGTGCCGGGAAAGGGGTACGACCCATGGGCGCGGGGTCCTTCTGCTGGTTGGGCTGCTGGGCAGGTTGGGGACTGGAGGGCGATCCGGATCCTGACGCGGGAGCCGTCTGGCTGGGAGCGTCCGGCCGGTTGGGGAAAATGGGCTGACCTGCAAGTTTGCCGTTCTCGACAGGCTTGGAGTCATCTTCCGGTTTGCGTCTTCTGAACAAGGAAACCCCGCTGCGGATCTGGAAAAGAACACTCTAATTCTGTCTTGGACGTCTCCCGGACGATCCATTGCGAGAACAGGACGCTCGCAGACAGAACATTCGGGAACCGGTCTTTCGACAAGGCTACACGCTCACGACCCGGCGGGACAAGACGCGCATTTCCATAAATGTGACGAAATCTCACGGAGGAAAACGGCGTCGGGTTAACCGGGAGTTGGCGTGAACCCAGAGGGGACCTATGATCGTGTTGATTTAATGGCGCAGTCTGCCCGTTAAATGTTTTTTTCTGAAGTTTTCAGCGACCTGACCGGAGTTCCAATGTCTGCACCCCAGCATGACCTTCTGTGTATCGGCAATGCCATCGTCGACGTTCTCGCCCCTGTGGGCCAGGACCTGATCGACGGGCTTGGCGCTGCTGCCGGGAGCATGACCCTGATCGACGCTGCCACGGCGCATGCCATTGAAAGCCGCGTGGATATCGAAAATGTGACAGGCGGCGGCTCCGGCGCCAACACGGCCGTCGTGGCGGCCCGTATGGGTGCGAAAGTGGCCTATCTCGGCAAGGTTACGGCTGACGAAGCCGGCGACCATTTCACACGCGACATGCGCGAACAGGGCATCACCTTCCCATCCGAGCCGCTTCCGGCCGCCGATGGCACCCCGACCGCACGCTGCATCGTTCTGGTGACGCCCGAAGGCCAGCGCACCATGTTCACCTATCTCGGCGCCTGCACGGAATTCACGCCCGAGGACGTGCATGAATCCGTCGTGGCGGATGCGGCCATCACCTATCTGGAAGGCTATCTGTACGACAAGCCGCAGGCCCAGGAAGCGTTCGAACATGCAGCCCGTCTGGCCCGCAAGGCTGGCCGTCAGGTCGCCCTGACGCTGTCCGACACGTTCTGTGTGGAACGCCATCGCGCCGCCTTCCACGAGCTTGTAGCGGGCCATGTGGACATCCTGTTCGCCAACGAGGCCGAGCTTCTGGCCCTGTACGAAGTCACGGATTTCGAAGAAGCCGTCACGCAGGTCTCCGCCGAAACAAAGCTGGCCGTCATCACACGCAGCGAAAAGGGTGCGGTCGTGATCGGCGAAGGCGAGCGCCATGACGTTCCGACAACCGAAGTAAAGGTCGTGGACACCACGGGCGCAGGCGATGCGTTCGCAGCAGGCTTCCTGGCCGGTCTGAGCAGGAAGCACGACCTCGTCACCTGCGCGAAGCTGGGCAATCAGGCTGCCGGTGAGATCATCACCCGTTACGGCGCCCGCCCGACCAAGGCGTTCACGCTGACGGCCTGAGACGTGTCGCTGGGCCGGTCTTACAGATTGGCCCAGCCGATGCGGGCGACCCCATACCGGTCGAATGCCTCTCGCACAGCCGGGTCCAGAAGGGCGGCCAGTTCGCCCTCCTGCTCATAGCCCGGCATGAAACGCTTCATCATGGCGTCCTGAGCCGTGGCGGGGTGAAAGTAGATTTCGCTCGTGCCCGTGGGCAGGCGCGGAACAAGACCGCGGATATGGTCCGGCGTCATATGGCCGGACCAGCGCAGCCCGAAACACCAGTCATTGGTTTTCAGCCTCGCTTTGCGGATCTGATGCCGCAGGACGCCAATCCAGTGGCGGAGGGCGCGGTCTCCCAGCGTATCGTTGGCCTCGACAGGCTCCGGCGGCTCGAAGGGTGAGCGGACAGCCCGCAATCCATGCTCCAGACCAGATTCGATCAGGAAGCGTCCCACCGTCGGATGCAGATGCATGTGTTTATGGGCGTTGGCATGATCGAGCGTCAGCCCGGTCGCAGCAAAGGCGCGGAACTGGGCTTCGATTTCGCGCCGCAGGGCACTCCGGGCCTGCGGGCTGAAGAAATACTCCACACCAAGACGCAACTGGTTGCGACCAAACCAGCCCTGCCCATCCGTAATGGCTGGAAGATCGAGGACGGACTTGCCCTCAATCGCCACCACATGCAGCCCGACTTTCAGATCCGGCATTGTCTTTGCACGCCGGATGGCATCCCCGGCAGCATCCCCGGCCACCATCAGACTAGCCGTGGACAGGATGCCGTTGCGATGGGCCTGTTCGATGGCCTCGTTGACTTCGAGGCTCATGCCGAAATCATCGGCGGAGACGATGGCGCGGCGGGAGGGGCTGGATGTCATGGCAGATCTCACGAAAAAGGGGCCATGACATGCGCCATGGCCCCCGGATATTGTCTGGTCAGGCGCACGCCGTTCAGGCGGCGTGACGGTCCTTGAGGAACTGGAAGAATTCCACACCTTCGCGCAGACGACGCTTCATCATCTGCGGGCTACGGATCATCTCGTTGACGATGGAGGCGATCTTGGAACCGCGGAAGTAGAACTTGCGATAGAATTCCTCGACGCTCTCGAAGATTTCCGTATGCGACAGGTGCGGGTAATGCAGCGGTGCGATCTGCACGCCGCTCTCGTCGATCAGTTCGGCTTCCGCTTCGTTCAGCCAGCCATTTTCCGTCGCCTGCTTGTGCAGGAAGGTGCCGGGATACGGCGCAGCCAGCGAAACCTGCAGGGTATGCGGGTTGATTTCCTTGGCGAACTGGATCGTCTCCTGGATGGTCTCCTTCGTCTCGCCCGGCAGGCCGACGATGAAGGTTCCGTGGATCTTGATGCCCAGCTTGTGGCAGTTGCGCGTGAATTCCTTGGCCGTTTCGACCAGCATGCCCTTCTTGATGTTGTGAAGGATCTGCTGGTTGCCGCTTTCGTAACCGACCAGCAGCAGGCGCAGGCCGTTTTCCTTGAGAACCTTCAGGGTCTCGTAAGGAACATTCGCCTTGGCATTGCAGGACCACGTAACACCAAGCTTGCCCATTTCGCGGGCAATGGCTTCGGCGCGCGGCAGATCGTCCGTGAAGGTGTCATCATCGAACATGAATTCCTGCACTTCGGGGAAGTACTGCTTGGCCAGACGCACTTCAGCGGCCACATGCTCGGGGCTGCGGGTCCGGTAGCGATGGCCACCAACCGTCTGCGGCCACAGGCAGAACGTGCAGCGCGACTTGCAGCCACGGCCCGTATAGATCGAGATGTAGGGGTGCTTCAGATAGCCGATGAAGTAGTCGTTGATGTTGAGGTCACGCTTGTAGACTTCCGTCACGAACGGAAGGCTGTCCATGTCCTCGATCATCGCGCGATCCTTGTTCGCGATGATCTCACCCTTCTCGTTGCGCCAGGTGATACCGTCCACTTCCGCGAGCGGCTTGCCTTCGGCAATTTCCTTGATGGTGAAGTCGAACTCGTTGCGGGCCACGAAATCGATCGGGCTGCCCTTCTCCATGCTCTCGGTCGGCTGAACAGCCACCTTGGCGCCCACCATGCCGATCATGATCTTCGGATTTGCATCCTTGATCATCTGCGCCACGCGCACGTCGGAAGCGAAGGACGGCGTGGAGGTATGGATGACGACGAGGTCGCGGTTCTTCACGTCCTCAAGGATGGGATCCATACCCATCTTGGCCGGCGGCGCGTCGATCAGGCGTGATCCGGGAACGAGAGCAGCCGGCTGGGCCAGCCATGTCGGAAACCAGAAGGACTTGATTTCGCGCTTCGCCTGGTAGCGGGAGCCCGCACCACCGTCAAAGCCGTCAAAGGAAGGAGGCTGGAGAAAAAGGGTTCTCATCATGATCGGACACTCCTTTGGGTGGCGCCGGCCTGGAGCGAGGGGGCGCAGGACACGGAATTACGTTTTCTTCGGGCGATATGGACCGTTCTGCCCCGCCATGCAACGCGTGATCCGCGGGCACTGCCCACCATGATGGCAGCAGACAGCCAGTCGCGGATGACCAGAAGCGGGATTACAGCCGGGAGCGGACAGTCCGTGGCACGGTCCATGATACGGCTTCCGATGGCGCGGAGCAGCCATGTCAGAAGCAGTAGGCTCCATGTCCACCAAGCATTCGGGCGGAACAGCACTGCCGTCACGGCCCAGAACAGGGGAAGCTGGATGGACGACAGCCCATAACCGACCGGAGCGACATTCTTGACGGTCCGCCCCCAGCGCAACTCATGCGCCAGCAACTCGCCGAGCGTGTGTTCGCCCACGGTCGTGTGGGTCAGGGTCGGCGCGATGACGATGTTCTCGCCCCGCGTCCGGATCAGCTGACCCAGTTCGGCATCATCCGCCACGTGATCGACCAGCGCCTCAAGGCCACCGATTTCCTCAAGGGTCTGCCGACGCAGGGCCATCGTCGCGCCCAGACAGTCCTGACGCCCCAGAAAGCGGGACATCATGACGCCAGGCAGGAAATTATGATTGATCTGGCAGGCGCCGAGCTGCTGCACGAGCGTTCCCGCAGCAGGACGACCTGCATACAGGGTGGTGACCAGACCGGCCCCCTGCTCTTCCAGACCCGTTACGACATGACGCAGGTAGCGGGGGCTGGCGTGAATGTCCGAGTCGGATATCACGATAATGTCATGACAGGCCTCCCCGTACATGTTCATCAGATTCCCGACCTTGCGGTTCGGACCATATTCGCGCGGATCGACCACCACACTGACCGGAACCTGCGGATAACGCCCCCGGAGTCGCTCGATCACGGCCAGTGCGGTGTCCTGCGCGTCCTGCACGCCAAAGACAATCTGGAAATCGGGATAATCCTGCGTGAAGACGCTTTCCAGCGCATCCTCCAGCAACGGCTCGTTACCGTGCAGAGGCTTCATCACAGTGACGGCGGGCCATGTCCGCTCGGACAGGCGCAGCGCATCATCCGCGCGACGCTCCGTGCGGCGGAACCGGGCGAGCAGGAGGGCGCCCGTCAGCGCCTGTAGGTTTCCAGCGGCTGAAACAAGTGCGCAGACGCTGGCTGCGACGGTAAGAGGTAAGGGCACGACGGTGTTCTAGCCTTCCCGAATGCTTTTGGGAAAGACTGCCGTCGTGAGACTGGGCTCAGTCATGCAGGAAATGGGCAGTCTTGTCGTCCAGATGATCGGCCAGACCATTGGCGCCGCCCTGACTCAGGGCCCCTCCGAAATCGGAACGCTGTGCGGCGACCTGACTGATATGGGCGTTCAGCAGAACATCCGTAATCCTCCAGCCCGATGCCCCATTTGTCATGATGTAGTCGATGGGCACGACATCGCCGCCATCCGTGCCGCCGATCGTCGTATCGACAATCACACCACCGGTCGGGTTCGGACGCGTCTGTGAGGAAATGGTAAAGGCCGCCTGCGCCTGAGGCTTAAACGACGCGGCATAATGGGCGATCGTGAACTGCCGGAACGACCCCAGCAGACGCGTACGGTCCGAAGGACTGAGACTGTTGTAGCGCACACCCACCGAACGACGGAGAATCGCTTCCAGATCAAAAGCATGGTCCACGGCAGGAGCAATCATCGTCGCACGCTGCTGGGCGGTTTTCCCGGTTTTCTGAGCGGCCTTCAAAGCGTCGTACAGGGCTGCGACAGGGGCGACGGCAGAAGCAGAATCCGCTGGCGAGGCCACAGCCGCTGCATCGGCCAACGCAGCCGGAGAAAAAGCCGCCAGCGCAACAGGGCCCGTCAGGAGGCAGGCAGACAGAAGGGACAGAGTCACTTTCGGGGAAAAACGGCAAATCATGATCGTACTTTCGTCCTGGTAGACAATTCCGGGCATAGAGATCAGGTTCATGACACAATGTATCAAGTTCCCTGTATCAGGTTCTCGCATCCATAGGACCATCTGTGCTCCATTAGCCACAGGGCCGGTACGAATTATGCAGCCTGACATTGAGGCGAACACGACAATGGGTCTATAGGCAGACAATCTAATGCCCGATGGTCCTTCACGTTTCCCGACTTCCCGGAGCCGGGACAGGAAAGAAGGCCACGGGCCATCCACGATGTGCAAGGCCCCGGGCGCCCTGTTGGACGCACCTTCCGGAGGCTAGAACCAGAGGATTATAATGGCCGTTCCTTTGATGCAGGCTGTCCGAGTCGGACGGTACGTTGTCAAGCAGCACCTCACGGGCCGCAAGCGATATCCGCTGGTCCTGATGCTCGAACCGCTGTTCCGCTGCAACCTGGCGTGCGCCGGCTGCGGCAAGATCGACTATCCCGCGCAGATCCTGAACCAGCGTCTCAGCCTTCAGGAATGCCTGGATGCCGACACGGAAGCCGGTGCTCCTGTCATTGCAATCGCCGGTGGTGAACCCCTCCTGCACAAGGAAATGCCCCAGATCGTCAAAGGTTTGATCGGGCGCAAAAAATACGTCTACCTGTGCACGAACGGGCTGCTGCTGGAAAAGAAGCTCGACGATTACGAGCCCTCCCCGTTCTTCTCCTGGGACGTGCATCTCGATGGCGATCAGGTGATGCATGACTCCTCCGTGTGTCAGGACGGCGTGTACGACCGGGCCGTAGCGGCGATCCGTCTTGCAAAATCCCGTGGCTTCCGCGTCTCGATCAACTGCACCGTCTTCGACGGAGCCGTGCCCGAGCGCCTTGCCGCCTTCTTCGACGAAGTCATGGCTCTCGGCGTTGACGGCATCATGACGGCTCCGGGCTACGCCTATGAGCGCGCACCGGATCAGGAGCACTTCCTGAACCGCCAGAAGACAAAGCAGCTTTTCCGCGACGTTTTCCGTCTCGGAAAAGGCAAGAAGTGGCGCTTCACGCAGTCCCCGCTTTTCCTGAACTTCCTGGCGGGCAACGAGAACTACCACTGCACCCCCTGGGGCAAGCCGCTGCGTACGGTCTTTGGCTGGCAGCGTCCGTGCTATCTGCTCGGCGAAGGTTATGCCAAGACCTTCAAGGAACTGATGGACGACACGGCCTGGGAGCAGTACGGCACAGGCGCATACGAGAAATGCGCCGACTGCATGGTCCACTCCGGCTACGAATCCACGGCCGTCATGGACGCCGTCGCACGCCCCTGGCACATCGCGAAGGTCGCCCTTTTCGGTCCCGAGACCGAAAAGCCGATGGTTCCGGAAATCTCGCTCGCCAACCAGCGCCCTGCCGAATACGGCTATGAAGCGCAGGTCCAGCAGCAGATGGAACGCATCTCCACAGGTGCTAAGCCGGCTCGCGGCCCCCGCGTCCGCGTCAACGGCCGCCCGGCTGCCAACACCGTTTCGGAAGCTGCAGACGCAGCAGACTGAGAACTGGTCTTCTTCGATCTGCGTAAAAAAACCGGCTCCATGCGAGCCGGTTTTTTTATGGAAAAGCCACGCGTCTACGGTCAGCAAATGAAGGGCATGGCATCCGTCAGTCGTCCTGTTATGATTGAGCCATTCATTATTCTGGCCGGACCATGCTGACCCCTATTCTTGTTATCTGTCTGCTCATTTTCCTCAATGCCGTGTTTGCCATGGGAGAAATGGCTCTCATTTCGGCAAAACGGCCACGGCTGGAGGTTCTGGCCAAGCAGGGAGTCCGTGGGGCTACAACCGCAATCCGGCTGGCGGAAGATCCACACAGCTTTCTGCCAACCGTTCAGGTCGGCATGACGCTGGTGTCCATTCTTGAAGGTACGTTTGGCGGCAGCCAGATGGAAGGTACCGTCACGCCCTGGATTGCGGACATTCCTTCGCTCCGTCCGATCGCCAGCGAAGTCTCGATGGTTCTTGTCGTTGCCATCATCACCTTCGCCATGCTGGTTTTCGGTGAACTGATTCCCAAACAGATTGCCCTGCAACAGCCGGAGACCATTGCCTCACGTCTGGCCTGGCTTCTGGTGGGCGTCGCGCGTGTGGCACAGCCGATTGTCTGGCTGCTGAGCGGGACATCCTCTCTGGTCCTCCGGGCGCTCCGTATCGGCCCCCTGACGCGCGCTGCCGTGACGGAAGAGGAACTGAAGGCCGTTCTGGCCGAAGGTGCACGGGCGGGCGTACTCGAAACTGACGAACAGGCCATGATCGAGCGCCTTCTGCGTCTGGCAGACCGACCGGTGAGAGCCATCATGACGCCGCGCAATGAACTTTTCTGGATCGACAGACATGCAGATCAGGAAACGCTGGTCCGCAAACTGCGCCAGTCTTCATACGCGCGGATTGTGGTCTGTGAAGGAGATGTCGACCATCCTGTTGGCGTCATTCTCGCCAAAGACATCATGGATCGACTGCTCCTGAAACTGCCGGTTTCCGTTGATGCCGTCCTGCGTGAGCCCCCCGTCATCCCCGACAGTCTCAGCGCACAGGACATGATCGAGCGCATGCGCGGGGTCAATCTCGGAATTACGTTTGTTCTGGACGAATACGGTTCTTTTGAAGGCATCGTCACACCATCCGATGTGCTGGAAGCGATCGTCGGTGAGGAAAAAACGGAGTCGTCATCATCGGAACTACAGGCCGCTGAAGGCGAAGACGATTATGTCTTTGAAGGCTTCATGCCTGCGGATGAACTGCGCTCGCGCCTCAACCTTCCGGAACTCCCTGGCGCCGGGGGCTATCATACCCTTGGCGGTGTCATGCTGGCACTTCTCAGGCGCGTTCCCGCACGGGGAGACAAGGTCGCATTCGGCGGATGGCTGTTCGAGGTTCTGGAAATGGACCGCCGACGTGTTGGCAAGGTCAAGGTCAGTCGGCAGATTCTCGCCGAAGACTGACCTGACGACTTCAGGCTTTACTGACGAAAAGCGCCTGTCTCTCGCTGACAGGGGCATAGGCGCCCTGATTGCCATAGTTCTGCGGCAGAGCCGCCGCTGGGGTTGATGTCAGCAACTCAATCACGCGCTTCTGGGCCGTGATGGCTCTTTGCAGAAGTTCACCATTGCGATTGCCCAGTTCGGTCATCTGGTCCAGCAAATCGCGATAGGGCAGCGCCGACGACTCCTGCTGTACGGGATTCTCTTCGTCATCCGGGCAGCAGGGGCAAAGGTCCTGTTTGCGGTCATTGGCGACCGAGACCTCCTGCTCCAGCGTTCTGGCAGCATTCTGCTTGTCGGGCAGGAGCGCCAGAGCATCCGGGATGCGCGCTTCTTCCAATGCAGAATTTTCCGCTTCCAGAATGGCAATCAGCCGCTGCATGGCCGGAATAATGGACGCGCTCATTTCTGCTCCTGCATAACCAGCATCTGACGGTTGATTGCATCCGTCATGCCAATACCACCGTTGTTTTCCATTTGTTTGGCGATCTGCTCCACCAGCATGGGCCGAAACTGCTTTTCTCCGGCTCCACCACTGAACATGCTGTCGCTGTCGTCGTCCGTTGCGAACATCGGCTGAAGCATCTGATTGATGGCCATTGATTCGAAATCCTGGGCGGATTTTAACGTCTTGGCCGGATCTGCCTTCTGGCCGTGCAACGGAAATCCCTGTGATAGGGTGCCGGTGGTCGAGGATATGGTCATCAACGCATCTCCAGTTCTGCCTGCAGGGCACCATCAGCCTTGATGGCCTGCAGAATGCTGATCATGTCTCTTGGCCCCACACCCAGAGCGTTCAGTCCCGCAACAAGCTCCCTGAGCGTTGTGCCGCCAGGGACAACCGCCAGATGCTGGTTCTTGCCCGTATCGACCTTGACGTTCGTACGGGGCACCACAGCCGTCTGACCATTGGAGAATGGACCCGGTTGGGAGACCTCGGGCGTTTCGGTCACCTGTACCGTCAGATTTCCCTGCGCTACGGCAACAGTGCTGATCCGGACATCTGCTCCCATGATGATGGTTCCGCTGGCTTCATCCACCACCACCTTGGCAGGCGTATCCGGCGTCACGAGCAGATCACCGATCCGCGAAAGTGTAGGAACGGGATCGTGGCTGCTCAGATCCAGCAGGACGGTACGGGGATCCTGAACATTCGCAATCGGCCCGAAGGTCCGGTTGATGATCGCTGCAATCCGACTCGCTGTTGTGAAATCAGGATTTCGCAGACTGAGGTGAAGATTGGATCGATGGCTGAGGTCGAAAGGCACTTCCCGCTCGACGATGCCACCATTCGCGATATGCCCGCTCGTCGGCACATTGCGGGTGATGGAGGCAGCAGCTCCCCTGGCCGAAAACGCGTTTGTTGCAAGCGATCCCTGCGCAACCGCATAGACTTCACCATCCGCCGCCATCAATGGTGTGACCAGAAGCGTGCCTCCCGTAAGGGAGGAAGCATCACCCGCAGCTGAGACCGTCACGTCAATCCGGTTTCCTCCATGAGCGAAAGCCGGAAGATCTGCCGTCACCATGACGGCCGCGACGTCATGTGTCTGAAGCTGTGTTTCCTGATCGCGGATGTTGACGCCCAGGCGGTTCAGCATGGAAATCAGCGTTTCACGCGTAAAAATTGTATTGGTCAGCCGGTCACCGGTGCCGTTCAGCCCCACGACCAGACCATAACCGATCAGCTGGTTGCTTCGCACGCCTTCCATGTCCGTAATGTCCTTGATGCGGACACTGGCTGCCAGAGCAAAACCCGGAAGCAGAAGCAGCCCAACGCAAACAAGCGCAGTAAGCCGGTGCATCAGGATGTGAAAAGATGACGGAGATCGCAGAATAAAACGCATGGGCGACGGGGGGTATCCTGATGCCTGCAAGACAGGTCTGGGGGTCTCAGGTATTGAGGATGGCCTTACAGGGTAAAGAAACCCCTAACGGAGACGCAGATTTCCGCCCTTTCCGATAGACAGACAAAAACATGTTCGGGGTTGGCGGATGCCGCTGGGGTAGCTATAAGCCGCGCGTTATCGCCTGCGGCTGTTGGAAGCGGACGTCGGCGGATCAGCCAGGGATTGGATGCGCATGATTACGCTGCCGCCGGATTATAGGCCTTCCGACAACGAAGAGTTCATGAGCCCGCTTCAGGTCGAGTACTTCAGGCAGAAACTTCTGCGCTGGCGTGTCGATCTTCTGAAAGAGGCCGATGGAACGCTTGCGAGTCTCTCGGAAGGGGGAATCCATGAATCCGATATTACCGACCGCGCCAGCGTCGAAACGGATCGGGCTTTCGAACTTCGAACCCGTGACCGGGCCCGCAAACTGATCACCAAGATCAATATGGCGCTCGAACGGATCGAGGATGGAAGCTACGGCTTTTGCGAAGAGACGGGAGAACCGATCGGTCTGAAACGGCTGGAGGCCCGCCCGATCGCCACGCTGTCCATCGACGCGCAGGAGCGTCATGAGAAGATGGAAAAGGTCCATCGCGACGATTAAGACTTGCGCTTGGCGCGCTGACCCGTTACGAAGCGCGCCAAGGCAACGGTATGCTGCTGTAGCTCAGTGGTAGAGCACTCCCTTGGTAAGGGAGAGGTCGACAGTTCAATCCTGTCCAGCAGCACCATTTTTCCTTACTTCCCTAAAAATTCTGAATAAGCCGTGGCACCTGTAAGCTGCGATGTAAGACGGCGGGGCTCCGGATACCGAAAACTGATCTTTCGCGTACGCAGCCCTTCAATCAGGCGGAAGTATCCAGTATTTACAGATTATCCTGTTGACAGGATTTTTCTTTAGGCGCGCGCAGTTTTCCGTCTCTATAGAGCTACTTCCCCCGAACCGGGGACGAGAATGAACACGCGATACAAAGCCGCCTTCGGGGCGGTTTTTTTATGCCTGGAGACCCTATGCGCCAAACTTCCCGCTGGACCATTGCCGATGCCCTCAAGGTTCATGCCGACGATCCGACAACAACCATGCCTGTCATTGCAGCTGATTTTCCGACAATGTCAGAAAGCGTCATGATCTGGGATACCGGGGCGCTTCGTGACATCAACATGACCTCCGTCACCGTAAACGGATGGCATGTCATCTGGTCTCTGGCAGCAGACAAGGTCGACCTGACCAACGCCAATATTGCGGCCGAATGGGCCAACCGCAACAATACTGCCTATATCGGCTTCTGGTATTCGAAAACTGGAAGCGGCTCTGACTGGGTCTGGGGCGGACGCCTTCTTCAGAAATCCGCTGATCTGCGGCCCTGGGAATGGTCCGGCAATCTCGTCATGCGTGAAGGCAGCGAGAACACAGTCGACATGTTCTATACATCATGCGGCTCAACAAATAATGGCTTCGAGAGTGTCATCGCCGTCAGTACTGGTCAGATTCATACGGACGATCAGAAGGTCTGGTTCACCGGTTTTGATACCACCGTCGACATGTTCGATGCAGACGGTGTGCATGAAGCCAACGAGGCTGAGGATCCGTATTTTGATTTCCGGGACCCCTGCCCGTTCCTCAATCCAGACGACGGTCGCATCTATTGCGTTTATGAGACGAACGTTGCCGGTATGCGAGGCCAGTTCGTGATCGGTGCCAATGAAACCGGTCCCATTCCGCCAAGCTATACCGTGGATCCGGGCGCGGGCTACGGCGCAGCATCCATTGGCTTGGCTATTTTGGACGACGGAGCCTATGAGGCGGGCGACTTTTCACGCGCACGCTGGACGCAGCTTGGTCCAATCGTTTCGGCGCTGGGCGTCAATGACCAGACGGAACGTCCGCATGTCGTGTTTCAGGACGGCAAGCTGTATCTGTTCACGATCAGCCATCATTCCACCTATTCCGGCAATCTGCAGGGGCCGGATGGCGTTTATGGTTTCGTATCCGATAACGGTCTTGCTGGTCCGTTCAAACCAATGAATTCGTCGGGACTCGTGCTGGGCAATCCGTCAAGCCAGCCATACTCGACCTATTCGCATTTCGTGGATGCACAGGGTTATGTACAGTCTTTCATCGACCACGTTCCTACCCCGACGGCTGCCGACCCGAATGCCGCCCGGATTGGCGCTACACTGGCACCGACCGTGAAGCTCGTGCTGGACGATGACCGCTCCTACCTGACGGAAATTCATAATTACGGGGAAATTTTCGCGCAGCGCGCATGGTCGGCCACTGCGGCGGGCTAAACCATCCGCACAGAACGGGGAGCAACTTCGGCTGCTCTCCGTCTTTTTTTGTTGTGACGATACAGACTGCGTCGCTGTTATGAAAAAAGCCGCACCTTCTTCGGAAGGGCGGCTTTTTCGTGATTCTGTGCCTGAAATCAGTCGCGGCGGTCGCGGATTTTAACATAGGCGATCGCAGCATGCTCGGCGCAGTATGGCTTTCCAGGGAGCGGCGTTGCCCCGCAGAAATGAAAACCCGGCGTACCGGGGTCGCCAATCGGCCAGCAGCATGAAGGACCACGCCGCGTGGGGCGGTCGATACCTGCCGTTGAAAACCGCGGTGGCATGGCTGGACGGGGTGCAGGAGCCACACGGGGTTCCGGTTTAGGAGGCGTGACGGCAGCCTCCCGATGTGACGCAGCCACATCCTTCTGAACCGGAGGAATGACACGAGCCGCAGCAACAGGCTGGACAGGGGCCTTGGGAGGTTCAGCGGCGGGAGCCTTGCGGGGAGGTGCTGCAGACTTCTCGGCAGATTTTTCCATAGTGCCTGAAACGGATTTTTCCAGGACGACATCCTTGCCGTCTGCAAACAGGTCCGACCCGGCAGACTCTGTCGCCTTGGCACGGGAGGGGCTTTTGCGACGGGGCGCGGCTTCTGCCGTTCCTGCTTCACCGTCCGCGGCTTTGCGATTACGGATGGGAGAAGGGCGGGGAGGCAGACCCAGACGGTGAGCCTTGCCGACAACGGCATTCTTGGTGATGGAGAGCTGGCGGCCGATTTCGGCGGTCGAAAGTCCCTGACTCCACAGATCGCGAAGTCTGGCGATCGTCTCGTCCGTCCACTCCATATGTTCGTTTCCCTGTCCCGCTTCGGTGCCTGACATGGCCCGATATGCTGTTGATTTACAGTCCCGGCCCACCGGACCCGAAACATCTTCGGGAGGCTTCTTACCAGAAACTCACCGCCGCGTCGAAGGCGGTTCTTATGCGACCGTTTCCGCCACGCGCTGAAGCTCCACAAGACCGTTCACGACGGCCAGCGCAATCTCGCCGCGCACCAGCGCCTGGGCATCCAGACCGAAGAGTTCGCGACGCCAGCCGCGCAGTGCGCCGACATCGGTCTCTCCAAGAGCAATCAGATCAAGATCTTCCGAAGAGGCGACCAATCGGGGCGCCACCTTGTGCTCTTCGCATTTGGCGGCCAGAAGAACCCGCAGAAGCGCCACCAGAGCGGCTGAGGGCCGCACCCGTTCGGATTTCGACGGTGCTTTCGGAAGTTCGGATTCCGGGCATTCCTGAGCAATACAGATGGCCTCGAGCAGCCCTCTGCCCATCTTGCCCTCGGCAAAACCCCGGGTCACACCCCGAATACGGGAGAGCGCTTCAACCGTATCCGGATGAACGGCTGCGATTTCCAGCAGGCTTTCATCACGGATGACGCGCTGGCGGGGAATATCGGCATTCTGCGCTTCCTGTTCGCGCCATGCGGCCACTTCCCGCAGAATAGCCAGCATCCGGCGGTTGCTGGTGCGGGCTTTCAGCTTTTCCCACAGGCGGCGGGGATCCGGGCGGAACGTCTTTTCTTCTGTCAGAATTGCCTGCTCGGAGTCGGCCCAGTGCAGACGGCCCTGCTCGGCAAGCTGTCTGCGCAGGGCCTCATAGACCGTGCGCAGATGGGTCACATCGGCGGCGGCATACGCAATCTGGGCACTGCTCAGCGGACGAGCCGACCAGTCGCTGAAGCGATGCGCCTTGTCGATGCTGCGACCAGTGATCGCGCCCACAAGACTGTCATACCCCACCTGATCGCCGAAACCGGCAACCATGGCGGCAACCTGCGTATCGAAGACCGAGACCGGAAGACGATCGAAAATATGAAGGAAAATTTCCAGATCCTGCCGCGCGGCATGGAAGACCTTGATGCAGTCCGGCTTGGCCAGAAGATCACCCAGCGGCGCAAGGTCAATGCCGGGAGCGAGCGTGTCTATCAGGACAACATCCTCGGTTCCCGCGAGTTGCACGAGACAAAGCTCCGGCCAGTAGGTCTTTTCCCGGACGAACTCCGTATCGATGGTCACGAAAGGCTCGTGCTGCAGTTTTTCGCAGATACGGGCCACCTCCTCGCTGGAGGTCAGGAGAACGGGAGTCGGGAAGGTCGGAGCTTTCGAGCGCATGACACGATCCTACACAAAGCGCAGGATCGTGACCACGCCCCTCACGTCCTTCCCTTACCCGTTTTCCGGGCTACTCAGGGGAGAACGATCAAAGAGACTGGTCGATCCATGCTTTGAGCTGGCTCTTCGGCAGCGCACCCATCTGCTGGGCAACCGGCTTGCCGTCCTTGAAGACGATCAGCGTCGGGATGCTACGGACGCCATACTTCGTCGGGGCTTCGGGATTGGAGTCGATATTGACCTTCGCAACCTTCAAACGGCCCTGATACTCGGCGCCGATTTCTTCAAGCGCCGGTGCGATCATCTTGCACGGGCCGCACCATTCCGCCCAGAAATCAACCAGAACCGGACCTTCGGATTTCAGAACGTCTGCGTCGAAGCTGCTGTCGCTGACGGCAACGGTGTTTGCGCTCATGAGTGTGTTCCTTGTGGCAAATGAAGTTTCTGAAAACGGATATCGGCTGCCATGCCCCTCACTGCAAGGGGCTTTTGATGTGGATCAAGACCTTTGCAACGCCTGATCCAGCAGCGAGGCCGGAAGTGTGACAACGGCAGGCCCTTCCGTCCAGACCAGCGAGCAGTGAATGTCGTAGCCGGGATGAAGTTGCTCCAGCACGGCACGATAAGCCGCCATCTGACGCAGATAGACGACAGGCGTGCGATCGGCACGCAGCTGCGGATTGCGGTTCGTCTTGTAGTCGCAGATCCAGATCTGTCCGTCCCCGATCCGCAGACGATCGACCTGCCCGAGCACGACGCGCCCGTCACTGACACCCGAAATCGGCTGTTCGGCGCGGCTTCCGGGCGCAAAGAGCGGCGCGAGATCCGGATGGGACAGAACGCCCAGGACCTGTCCGGCCAGACGATGGATTTCCGGCTCCGTCAGACCCAGGGCCCGGCGGGACAGCCAGCGCACCGCCACAGCTTCACGCTCTGCCACCGGGGTTTCCGGCAGAAGCTGAAGCAGACGGTGAATCATGGTCCCGCGTCGCATGGCCTGTTCACGCACCGGCGTGGGACGACCGGCCAGAAGCTCCAGGGGGGAACGGGCAGCGGGGAGTTCGCCAAACTCGGCCCCATCCGGACGGCTGGGCGCGAGCGGACGCGTCAGGGCATCTTCCCGCTGGGCGATGAACGGCTTCCAGTCCGGAGCACGGCCCATCCAGTCCGGCAGCGTTGCACAGGGGGCTTCGGCCGCTCCGGGCCTGAATAAAACTGGCGCCAGCGTGCGGTCTTCTTCCAACACGAACCGTTCACCTTCCCAGCCGAGATCCATCGGTTCGGAACGGGCATTCGCCAACTGCTTAAACCCCGCCTCGCACTGCCGGTACCAGCTCTTGTCATCGGGCTCCCGCTTGGCTCCGGCCCCGCAGATCACCAGCCAGTCACTGGCCCGGGTCAGGGCGACGTAAAGCAGGCGGTTGCTTTCCGCGCGGGCTTTTTCGGAATCCCGCTCGGAAAGGGCGACTGTGATCTCTGTGCCCATACCCTTCTTGGGGACCCAAAGTGGAAGTTCGAAGGCGCCTGCCTCTTCCCACAGGAAATCGCTGCCCGGTGGCGGTTTGGACGTCGTGTCCGGCATGACAACCAGACGCGCCTGAAGCCCCTTGGAGCCATGCACGGTCATGACGCGAACGGCACCCAGATCGCTCTCGGCCTCGCGCTTGCTGGTGATCTCGCTGGCCTCGAGCCAGTGCAGGAAGCCCTGAAGCGACGGCGGATGCAGCCCTTCATAGCGCAGCGCAGCCGTCAGCAGTTCGTCCACCGGCTCGGCCGCTTCCGGCCCCAGACGCAGCAGAAGCCGCGTGCGTCCACCATGCTGCCCCAGCGTTTCGGCGAGCAACCGGTACGGAGACGCATAATCGACACGTGCATAGAGCGTGGACAGCATCTCCCATGCTGCACGCCAGTCCTCCCGTTCCCGGTGACGATCCCGCAGAACGGTCCAGAGCGGCTGACCTTTCGGGCCGAGGGCATGGGCCGTGCCATTGCGGGTGGCGAGCGCCATCAGCGAGTCGTCCGTCAGCCCTCCCAGCGGCGATGTGAGGACGGAAGCCAGCGTCAAATCATCCTGCGGCAGAAGCAGGGCCGCGCAGAGCGTCATGAGATCGCGGACCGCGACCTGCTGCGTCAGCCCGACCCGGACCAGCGTTGCGACCGGCACATTGCGCGATTTCAGAGCCCGGATCAGCGAGCGCAGGAACGGCGAGCGACGGGGGACGAGGATCAGCACGTCCCCCGCTGTCAGAGGCGCCTGCCCCGGCTGGGGCGGACGCCCGATCTGCCGGTCAATCCATTCCGCAAGCGCTTCGGCGAGGCGCTGGGGCGCGCTGCGCTGCCCGGTATTGGCGGAGGGGGCGCGCCAGGGCGTCAGGCCCTCGTCATCGTCCTCGCCCTGAACGACGGGGACGAGCGGCCACAGTTCCACACGCCCTCCCTGCCCCGGACGGGCCGAGACATGCGGGCGGAGCGTCTTTTCGCCTTTCTGCAACAGGCCATGCGCGGCCAGAGGCTGGGAAAATACCGCATCCACGAAGGACAGAACAGGTGGGACCGAGCGGAAAGAGACGTTCAGTTCCGGATCGCGCCATAGCAGCCCGGCATTGCGGACCCGATCCGCGAACTCAGTCCGCCAGCGATGAAATTCTTCGGGCTGGGCGCCCTGAAACCCGTAAATCGACTGTTTGTAATCGCCGACCGCGAAAATCGTGCGCGGGCGCGGCCCCATGTCCCACGCGCCTTCCCCCGCAAAGAACTCGGAGGTCAGTGCCCCGGCAATTTCCCATTGCAGGCCGGAATTGTCCTGCACTTCATCCAGCAGCAGATGGTCGATGCCACCATCGAGCTTGTACAGCACCCAGGCCGCACCCGGATCGCGCAGAAGGTTGCGGGTTTCCTGAATGAGATCGTTGTAATCCACCAGACCACGGGCGGACTTGCCGTCCTGAAACGCCGTCAGCATCGGTGCGGCCAGACCGAGCAGGGCACGGTTCAGCAGCACCAGACGCAGGCTTTTGAGGCGGGTCTGAAGATCGAGGAGACGCTGCGCCTCCTCTTCCAGAAGCGGTGCGATCCACGGAACGGCGGTTTGCGCGGCCTTGCCGACGATGCCGTTCACTTTGCGCGGACCACCATCCTTCGTCAGCAGACATTGTGCCCACACTGTCGGCACACGCTTGGCAGGTTCCGTCCCGAGCCAGCCCAGCATCTGATCGACGAAGACACGACCGGACGCCGTCACGCTTCCAAGCGCATCGCGAAGCCCGGTCCGCAGATCCTCTTCTTTCGGCGGCTGGCAGGCGAGGCTTTCAAGATCCTCAAGGCTCTGCTGCCCGGCTTTCAGCGCCTTGCGATAGGCGCTGACCACACTGTCCGGCAGGGTCGCCCAGCGCTCCAGCAATGGCCGGGCGCGGCTTTCCTCCATGTTCAGTGTGCGGATACGCCTGAAAAAATCGTCCAGCCCCACCGTGCCAGCCACATCGGCCGCGAGCTCCGGCGCGCGGGCGAGGCCGTCTTCCATCGCCTCACGCAGCGCCAGTGTCGTGTCCGTCTCTTCCATCAGCGTGAAATGCGGATCGACCGACGCTTCCAGCGGGAAACGCCGCAGCAGCGACTGACAGAACGCATGGATCGTCTCGATCCGCAGGCCACCGGGCAGATCCAGCACACACAGGAACAGGGCCCGCGCCCGCGCCCGGGTCTCGTCCGTATTGGGAACGTCGAGGCTTTCAAGCTCCGCCCCCAGCGTCGCATCCGGCAGCGAGACCCAGCTTCCCAGCTTCTGCTGAAGGCGGTTGGCCATCTCGGCGGCGGCGGCCTTGGTGTAGGTCAGGCACAGGATGCGCGAAGGATGCGCGCCATCCGCCAGAATGGTGTCGCCGTCCTCGGTCTGGACATAGAGCGGCAGCATGAGCCGAAGCAGACGGTCGATCAGCAGCTTGGTCTTGCCCGAACCCGCCGAGGCCGAGACGAACACCGAAGCGCGCGGATCGGACGCCTGACGCTGCGTGCGGTCGGCAGCAGCAATGACTTCGTCGCGGGTGACGGGGCGGGAAACGGGGTGCATCACAGGCGGCATGTCGTTCATTCGCCCTCTCCTTCCGCATAGGCCGCGCGCCATTCATCCACGCGGGCAAGCTGCGCGTAATCCGTGTAGCGCGGGACATGTCCGGCCCAGGGCTGGGAGCGGTAGGGCTGATCGGGGGTATCGTATTCGTCCACGAGGGTCCGGAGCTTTTCCATGGCCTCGGCAATCAGGGTCGGCGCATCCGTATGAGAGCGCGAACCCGGCACTTCGCTCTCTTTGCCGGGATCGTCTCCGCCCGTCAGATGCCAGTAGAGCAGTTTCTTTGTCTCAACGGCCGGAACGTCCCTGAACGCCCCTTTCGCCAGAAGCGCACCTTCGAGCACGAGCTGGACGGACCAGCCTTCCGCAACGTTCTTTCCGCTCGGTGGCTGCCCGGTCTTGTAATCGAAAACAGTGGCCAGACCATCGGCACCGATATCAATCCGGTCCGCCCGACCGCGCAACTCGAACGGCGCGAAAGCCGCCTCAAGACGGAAAGACGCCGTGACTTCCACGAACCGGCCCAGCGCCGGGCCGCTGTCTTCCATCTCTAGGCGGTAAGAGGCTTCCTTTTCCGCCACCCAGTCCGCAATCCGGGCCAGACGCGGGCCCCACCAGTTCACAAGGGCCGGACGCATATTGGCCTTCGCCAGCTCCTCGGCAAAGACGCGGCGCAGAATGGCGCTCGCATTGGCGGGCCAGCGCTCGGGGAAGTCCCGCAGGACGCGTTCCATCGCATCATGCACGATCATGCCGAAATCGGCGTGTTCCGCGCCTTCCTCCAACGGTTTGAGAGCCCGGAGCTTCAGGACATGCTTGGCGTAGATCGCATATGGATCCTGCATCCACGTCTCAATTTCGGTAATGCTAAGCCCCCGTGGACGCAGAGCGACAGGCGGCCGTGGTTCGGGCGGCGCAACGGCTTCGGCACCCGCGAGCGGCTGATCCAGACAGCGCTGCCAGTCCAGCGCGGGATGCACCGGCAGGCTCTGCGACCGGCCGCCGAGAAACGCCTCCATCCGCACCATCCAGCGCGCCGGAACACCGGGCGCACCCTCACGCCGGGCCGAACTGGCGAACACGGCTTCCTGCGAAGCCAGAATGGTCGAGACGAAATCATGCGCGCTCACGCCCGTCTGCCGCTCCGGCGAGGGCAACCCCACACGCACGCGCATCGGGCGGCTCAGCCAGGGGCCCGGATCGGTCGCGGGTGGCCAGACGCCTTCGTTCAGGCCGCCCAGCACCACGACATCGAACGCCAGAAGCCGCGCTTCCAGCACGCCCAGGATCGAGACGCGCGGATGCGCCAGTTCCACGCCGCCCCGATGCGCGCGCAGACCGGTCAGCATCTGCCCGGCCATGGACGTGTTGAGGAACGAATCCAGATGCGTCAGCCGCTGCGGCGGCAGAATACCGGTATTGACGATCAGCGCCGCCAGATGCCGCGACAGCGCCTCACCATCCTCGCCCAGCCATAGACGCGCGCCCGGATGACGCGGCTCCTCCTCCGGAGCGTCCAGTTCATCCGCCGTGGCGGCCAGCGCCTCCGCCGTATGGATCAGGCGTTCGAGCAGGTCCGGCAGGGGAATGGCGCCCTCGATGGAGAGAAGCGGATCGAAAGCCTGCTCGATCCGCGTGATGAAGGCAGCGGGGCCTTCCGGCTCGTCCGGGGCATCCGCGCTGGCCCCGTGATCCGGGGCATGTTTCTTCTGTGCATAGTCGTGCAGCGCAGCTTTCAGTCCGGCAATGCCGGGCGCAGGGGCAGGCCCGCGCAGCAGAAGCCGCTCCAGACGCCGGGCGGAAGCGTGGCAGTCCCCCGGCGTGCGGCCCAGAGCGGCGAGCGGATGTTTCAGAACGGACAGCAGCGCGACGGGAGAAAGCTGCGCTTCCGCAGCGGTCGCGATCAGCCGCAGAAACACGGCGGCCGGGGTCTGGGACAGGGACTCGCCCGCACTGTCATCGGCATGGATCCCGAAACGCAGAAGCTCGGTGCCCACGCGTTGCGCCAAGGCCCGGTCCGGCGTGACGAGGGCGCAGGTTTTCCCGGCTTCGGACACGACATCGCGCAGGATCAGCGCAATGGCCTGCGCCTCCTGCTGCTGGTCCTGCGCCGGGAGAATGGAGAGCCTGTCGATATCGCGCGGGCGGCTGTCCTGCCCCCAATGAGCGATACCCTGTTCCGGCAACAGCACTTCGCGCAGCATCAGCTCGCGTCCGCGATCCCTGCCCCCATCCCAGTCCGTCAGTTCCTCACGGGACAGACCCAGATCCGTCAGGATTTCCTTCAGACCCGCCTGAGGATGCGACGGCGGCAGAGCAGCCCAGATCTCGTCCGCCATACCCAGATCCACACCCGGCAGGATCACGAGCCCGGCCGGCAGCCGCGCCACCACAGCCAGCACGTCCGATACCGCCGCAGACCCGTCCGCGAAGCCCACGCCCCAGACCGGTGTTAAGGGCGGCTTTTCTCCCCAGGCGCGGGCCTGCGTCTTCAGCCGCGCAATCTGCCGGGCCACCGGGTTGCACAGCCCCTCTTCTTCCAGCCATTTCGGCCAGACGGCAGTGACGATCTCCAGAAATTTCAACGTCTGCTGCCAGTGATCGGAGAAGCGCTCCTCCACCGCATCCGGCAGGCGCTCGGCCAGATCGACACCGCTGCGCTCGGCCTCGTCCATCAGGTCCGCCAGCGCTTTAGCCAGCGGCCAGGCCCGGTCGATCCCCTTGGTGCTGTCCACACCGACACTCACAAGCGGCGTCTGAAGGATCAGCATCGACAGCACAGCCAAACGTCGCTGCGGCTCCACCGCCGGAGGCAACATGACGTCGATCCCGATAGAGGCCAGCGCGTCCTCGTCCACGTCATTGATCGCAACGATACGCGGCAGGAGTGCGGCCTGCGTGTCCAGAACCCGCAGGAAGGCTTCCATCAGTGCACGGCCCGCGCGGCGGCTGGGAACAAGGATCAGGCCCGGACCATCCGTTTGGGCGGCCGGATCACGATCGAGCCATTCCCGCGCCACACGATCCAGAAACGGCTCCGTGCCCGCAATGGTAACGACGCCGCTCATGGCTTCAGTCCTGTCAGCCGACCATCGGGCCAGCCCGTCAGGTCAACAAGGCGAGCGTCCTCGGTCTTGCCGGGGGAGAATGTGAGATGCAGCGCGCCTTCCGGCAGCAGGTCTTCGGCCCGCTCTGGCCATTCGACCAGCATGATGCCTTCGCATGCCTCGTCCCATGCCAGTTCATGCAACGCATCCGGCCCATCCAGACGCCACAGATCGTAATGGTAAGCCATGCCCTTCGGCGTCTCGTATGGCTGGACGAGCGCGAAGCTGGGGCTGGGAACCTCCATCTGCGGATCCCGGGCCAGATGGCGCAGGAAAGCGCGGGAGAAGGTGCTTTTCCCCGCCCCCAGACCACCCGAAAGCGCAAGGCAGTCTCCGGGCGCACAACGGTCGGCAATCAGGGCCGCCAGAGTTTCGGTCGCAAGCTGGTCATCAAGGCGTATCTGCATGCCGCTAATGTGGACCCGACTGCCCGGTGCCAGCAAGGGCGTTCAAAGCCCGTTCAGCGACCACCGTTCCGGAGAAGCTCCATCCAGCGCGCCATGACGGCCCCTTCCTGAAACGCGGCGGCCCGCAGCCGGGAGGCGACCGACATGACCTGACGCTGCTCGGGCGCGCGCATCAACTCCAACAGGGCAACGGCCAGGGCCTCCGGTTCTTCCGGCAGGACGAGCAATCCGGTCTCGCCGTCGCGCACGATTTCCGCAGGCCCCGTCTCGCAGTCGAACGCCACGACCGGCACCCCCGCCGACAGAGACTCAAGCAGTACCATCGGCAGTCCCTCATAACGCGAAGAGGCCACGAACAGGGCCGCACGGGCATAATCGGCGTCGATCCCGCCGATAGCCGGCGCAATCGTCACGCGATGCAACCCTTGCGCCTGTTGCAGCAGGGCATCACGATCCGGCCCGTCCCCCCGGATCAGGAGATCCCAGCCCATGCTCGCCGGGTCCTGTTCCACGATCCGCCAGGCCCGCAGCAGCAGGTCATAGCCCTTCTGCTCCGTCAGACGTCCCGCCGCCAGAACCAGCCGGGACTCGGATGGATAGAGGCGATCCGTCACAGGAGGAGCCATGTTCGGAATGGCGGTCAGCCGGGCCCGGACCGTCGTCCCCTCGCGCCACAACGCCGTGTCGCGCTGCGTCAGAACCACCACATCATCGGCCCATCGCGCGGCGATCTGACGTCCCCAGACGCGTTTGCGACGATTTAACGTCACGTTGAAGTTGAAATGCTCCCAGACCACGCAGCGCACACCCGCCAGCTTCGCGGCCGCAACGCCGTAAAGCGCATGGGTGGACTCCACGACCACCAGCGTGTCGATCTTCTCCCGTTTCAGGAAACGCGACAAACGCCACACGATCCGGAACCACGAATTGAAAATCTTTACCGGCCGGACGAACAGCGCGGTCATGGGAATCTCAGGCGACAGGGCAAAGGCCGGAGCGCCCGCGCCGACCAGTTCCACCAGCCGCACGTCGCACCCCTGACGTACCAGTCCGTTCATGACGGCACAGGCCGAACGCTCGGTCCCGCCGAGGCCCTTCAGGTCCTGAATTACAAACGTATATCGTACGTTCAATGCCCTACCCCAAGCCCTTCAAACCGATTATGAAACAGATCATGACGACTGCACCTCAGACCCTCAACACCGATGTCGCGATTGTCGGCGCCGGTCCGACCGCTCTCTTCGCCGCGTTTGAATGTGGCATGCTCAAACTGTCCTGCGTCCTGATTGACGCCCTCGACAGTGTCGGCGGACAATGTGCGGCGCTCTATCCGGAAAAACCGATCTACGACATCCCGGCCCATCCCGCTATCGAAGGCGGCGCCCTGATCGAGGCCCTCGAACAGCAGATCGCCCCGTTCGACGTCCCCCGTCTGCTGGGCTCGCGCGTCGAGACGCTGGAAGGCCATCGTGGGGATTTCACGCTGAAAACCGCACGCGGCGACGTCATCATCGCCAAAGCCGTCATCATCGCGGCCGGTGCCGGTGCGTTCGGGCCGAACCGCCCACCGCTCGACGGGCTCGAAGCCTATGAACGCACGGGCGCGGTGCAGTATTACGTCAAGAAACGCGCAGATTTCACAGGCAAGCGCGTCGTAGTCGCAGGTGGCGGCGATTCCGCGCTGGACTGGGCGCTGTCCCTCTCCGACGTCGCCGAAAAAATCTATCTGCTGCATCGCCGGGATCGTTTCCGCGGTGCGCCTGAGACGCTGTCACGGATCGAGCAGCAGATTGAGGCTGGAAAGATCGAGAAGGTCGTGCCCTATCAGCTCCATGCCCTGCACGGCACGGACGGGGTGCTTTCCACCGTGGAAGTCACCACGCTTGAAGGCACATCGCGCCACATCGGGGCCGATGCACTTCTGCCGTTCTATGGCCTGTCCACCGACCTGGGGCCGATCGCGCTCTGGGGCCTGGACACACATCGCAATACCGTTCCCGTCACCCCGGCCACGCTGGAGAGCAGCACGCCCGGCATTTTCGCGATCGGGGATGTGGCAACCTATCCGGGCAAGCTGAAGCTGATCCTTCAGGGCTTCTCCGAAGGCGCCATGGCGGCCCATGCCATCCATGCCATCGTCCATCCCGACACGGCTCTGCATTTCGAATATTCGACCAGCAAGGGCGTTCCGGGCTAACGAAACGGAACAATATTTTCGTGGCGCTGAGCCGATCACGGTCAGTTCAGGGCGGTTCTACAGACGACAACACAGCAGGACAGATATGAAAGTCATCGTCATGGGCGCCGGAGTGATCGGCGTTACAACGGCCTGGTATCTCGCTCAGGAAGGCCATGAAGTCGAAGTGATCGACCGCCAGCCGGGTGTGGGTCTGGAGACGTCTTTTGCGAATGCAGGACAGGTTTCTCCCGGCTATTCAACCCCCTGGGCCATGCCGGGTCTGCCGCTCAAGGCCGCCAAATGGATGTTCGAAAAGCACAGCCCGCTCGTCGTGCGCCCGCGCCTCGATACGGCCATGTTCCGCTTCATGGGCGAACTGCTCATGAACTGCACGGAAAAGGCCTATGACATCAACAAGGGCCGGATGCTGCGGATTGCGGAATACGCCCGCGACCGCCTCGACGCCCTGCGCGCCGATACCGGCATCACCTATGACGGCGCCCAGAAAGGTCTGATCCAGCTCTTCCGCACGGACAGCCAGGTCGAATACGCCGCCGAAGACATGCGCCTGCTGGCCGAAAGCGGCGTTGAGCACAAGCTGCTGACCGTGGACGAGATTCTCGCCCGCGAGCCCGGCCTCGCCCATGCCCGACACCTGCTCAAGGCCGGTCTGCTCCTCCCCGGTGACCAGACGGGCGATGCCCATCTCTTCACACGCCGTCTGGCCAAAATGGCTGAAGACAAGGGCGTGAAGTTCCATCTCGGCGTCACGATCGAGGCTCTGGAAGCCGCCAGTGACGCCATCGTCAGCATCCGCACCAGCGCAGGACGCATGACGGCGGACCGCTACGTCCTCGCGCTCGGCAGCTACTCCCCGCGCTTCCTCAAGCCGCTGGAACTGCGCCTGCCGATCTATCCGGTCAAGGGCTACTCCCTGACCATGCCAATCACGGATGAAAGCCGTGCCCCGGTCTCGACCGTCAATGACGAGACGTACAAGGTCGCCATCACGCGTCTGGGCGACCGCATCCGCATCGGTGGCACGGCGGAACTGAACGGCTTCAACCTGCGCCTCAGCCCGGATCGCCGCGAGACGCTGGAACTGTCCTTCAGCGAAATGTATGGCGGCGGCGACCTGTCGTCCGCGAAATACTGGACCGGCCTGCGCCCCTGCACGCCGGACGGCACGCCGATCGTCGGTCCCTCCCCGCGCTATGGCAATCTGTGGCTCAACACCGGCCATGGCACGCTGGGCTGGACGATGACGGCCGGCTCCGGCCAGATCGTCGCAGACCAGATCTCCGGCCGCCAGACGGCCATTCCGTCGCTCGACCTCTCGCTCGACCGCTACTGACACTTCCCATCCGTAAGCCTGCGCGGCTTACGGATGCACAGGGCATAAAAAAACGGGGGTCTGCCATGTGCAGACCCCCGTTTTGCTTTCCGCAGTCCTTCAGAAGAACCGACAGAGACGCCTCAGTTGGACGGTGCAGCGTCTTCAGTCGGCGCGGCATCCGTAGCAGCAGACGTCTTCTTGTGGTGCTTGTGCTTGTGGTGGTGCTTCTTGCCGGAATGCTTCTTCTTGGGCGTCTCGGCTTCAGCAGCCGGAGCGGCATCGGCAGGAGCGGCCGGGGCAGCGGCGGCGGGAGCCGGAGCAGCAGGAGCTTCAGCGGCAGGCGCAGCAGGGGCTGCCGTCGTGGCGGGGTCAGCGAATGCCGGAGCAGCCGTCAGGGCCAGGGCGGAAACGGCAGCGATCAGGGAGAGGTTGAAAAGACGCATCTGGAAACGAAGCTCCATAACAGAATAAAAATGGACCAGCATTCAGGTTTTCCGAAGTGGTCTCGTCTCTGACGTTATCATTCCCACTGCGCACGGTCGCGCATTAACTTTATGAAATTTCAGTCTCTTGCGCGTGTAACGTGCGAATACGCCTCAATTCAGACAAACTTCCTGAAACCGCATAAAAAAGGCGTGTCCCGGCAAACCGGGAACACGCCTTTCTTCAAAGAACAGTCCTGAAACGGACGGTTCAGCTTGCGCGGGACTTGGTGGCGCGCTTGCGATCATGCGGGTCCAGATGCAGCTTGCGGATCCGGATGGCAGACGGCGTCACTTCAACCAGCTCATCGTCTTCGATGTAGGCGATGGCCTGCTCAAGGCTCATGCGGCGCGGCGGCGTCAGAAGCAGGGCTTCGTCCTTGCCGGAGGCACGCATGTTGGTCAGCTTCTTTTCGCGGACCGCGTTGATGTCGAGGTCGTTCTCGCGGGAATGCTCACCCAGAATCATACCTGTGTAGATCTTCTCGCCCGCATCGACGAACATCGTGCCACGGTCCTGAAGGGCGAACAGCGCGTACTGCGTCGTCTGCCCGTCTTCGGACGAGATCAGCGAGCCGTTACGACGGCCTTCGATCTGGCCGACATACGGCAGATAGCCATGGAACAGACGGTTCATGAGGCCCGTGCCGCGCGTGTCGGTCAGGAACTCGCCGTGATAGCCGATCAGGCCACGCGACGGGATCAGGAACGTCAGACGCACCTTTCCGCCACCGGACGGACGCATGTCCTGCATGACGCCCTTACGGAGCGACATTTTCTCAACGACAACGCCCGAATACGGCTCGTCCACGTCCACCAGGACTTCTTCGAACGGCTCTTCGCGCTCGCCGGTCTCTTCGTTTTCACGGAACAGAACGCGCGGACGGCCGATCGTCAGCTCGAAGCCTTCACGACGCATCGTCTCGATCAGAACGCCAAGCTGAAGTTCGCCACGACCGGCCACTTCGAACGCTTCGCTTTCCGGGCTTTCCGTCACCTTGATGGCCACGTTGCCTTCGGTTTCCTTGAAGAGACGGTCACGGATCTGGCGCGACGTCACCTTCTTGCCTTCACGACCGCCCAGCGGGCCATCGTTGATGCGGAAGGTCATGGACAGGGTCGGCGGATCAACCGGACGCGACGGCAGGGGCACATCAATGGACGGATCAGCGATCGTATCGGGGATCGTGGCTTCGGACAGACCGGCCACGGCCACGATGTCACCGGCTTCGGCTTCTTCCACAGGCACGCGGTCGAGGCCACGGAACGACAGCAGCTTCGTCAGACGACCGGTTTCGACGATCGTGCCATCCGGACGCAGCACGCGCACCGGCATGTTCACTTTCGCACGACCCTGGTCGATACGACCCGTCAGGATGCGGCCCAGGAAGTTGTCGCTCTCAAGAATGGTGGAAACCATTCCGAACGGCGCGTCCTTGTCCACGTTCGGCGTCGGCACGTGGCGCAGCACCAGATCGAACAGCGGAGCGAGGTCCTTCTTCGGTCCGTCCAGCTCCAGATCGGCCCAGCCCTGACGGCCTGAAGCATAGAGCATCGGGAAGTCGAGCTGGTGCTCGTCGGCGCCGAGGGAGGCGAACAGATCGAAGATCTCTTCGTGCACTTCGTCCGGACGCGCGTCGGAGCGGTCGATCTTGTTGACGACAACGATCGGGCGGATGCCACGGGCCAGCGCCTTACCAAGAACGAACTTGGTCTGCGGCAGCGCGCCTTCAGCAGCATCGACGAGGATGATCGCGCCATCCACCATGCTCAGGATACGCTCGACCTCGCCGCCGAAATCGGCATGGCCCGGCGTATCAATGATGTTGATGCGGGTTTCTTTCCACACAACAGACGTGCACTTGGCGAGAATGGTGATGCCACGCTCGCGTTCGAGGTCGTTGCTGTCCATCGCACGATCAGCAACATGCTGATTGTCGCGGAAAGAGCCGGACTGTTTGAGAAGCGCGTCAACCAGCGTGGTTTTGCCATGATCGACGTGCGCGATGATGGCGATATTACGGAGTTCCATGTGGTCTTCCAGACGGGAGGCATCGAAGAGAGGATTTGCGCCGTCTTCTGCACCGAATCCCGCCAATATGCAAACTCTGTCACTGTCTTTTCGTCCTGAAGATGTCTTGAGCCCACGGGAGAGCTGGGCCACATCTCACAAAACACGGCCCCTTCAAGGAGTTCAGCCCCATGTCCGACCACCAGACCGACCACCACCCGACCGGCCCCTCCGCACCCGGAACCGACGCGCTCAGCCAGCTCGGCCGCGCGACCACAACGCCGCAGAGTCCCGAAGAGGCCGTTCTCGAACGCGTCCCCTCTCCGCATCAGGGACGGCAGTATGTCGTGCGCTTCACGGCCCCCGAATTCACCTCTCTCTGCCCCGTTACGGGACAGCCGGACTTCGCGCATATCGTCATCGACTACATCCCCGGCGAATGGATCGTCGAAAGCAAGTCCCTCAAGCTCTTCCTGACCAGCTTCCGCAATCACGGCGCGTTCCATGAGGACTGCTCCATCGCCATTGCCGAGCGTCTGGTGGCACTGCTCAACCCGCAATGGCTGCGGATCGGGGCGTACTGGTATCCGCGCGGCGGCATCCCAATCGACGTGTTCTGGCAGACGGGCGAGCCGCCGAAGGGCGTGTGGATTCCCGCGCAGGACGTGCCCGGCTATCGCGGTCGCGGCTGAACCGTGACCGAAGCCGCCGCCATCGCCCGCTCCAGCGGTCCGCTCACGCAGGCGCGGCTGGTGGTGGATCTGCAACGCCTCGGCGTCCTGCCGGGGATGACGCTTCTGGTCCATACGTCCCTGAGCCGGATCGGCTGGGTCAGTGGCGGGGCACGCACCGTCATCGACAGCCTGCTTCAGGCCGTGGGACCAGACGGCACGATCGTTATGCCCGCGCAGTCCTCCGAACTGAGCGACCCGTCAGGCTGGTGCGATCCCCCCGTACCGGAAAGCTGGTGGGAGACGATCCGCACCACCATGCCGCCCTATGATCCGCATCTGACGCCGACGCGCGGCATGGGGCAGACCGCCGAAATTTTCCGGACATGGCCCGGCGTGCAGCGCAGCGCCCATCCACAGGTTTCGTTCACGGCTCTGGGGCCGCTGGCCCGGGATATTCTTGCTCATCAACCGCTGGAAGATCCGTTCGGCACCCGCTCCCCGCTTTCGGCTTTGTCAGACCAAAACGCACAGGTTCTGATGATCGGGACGGGCTGGGACACCTGCACGGCACTGCATCTGGCCGAGCGGCTCGCTGCCCCTGATGGACCCAGATTTCAGGATGGAACCTGCATCATGGCAGACGGGGAGCGCCGCTGGATCAGCATCAGTCTCCCCGAGACGCAGACGGAGCGTTTCAAGCCTTTTGGTGCAAAGCTCGACGGAAACAGCCTGCTCCGCCACGGGCATATCGGTTCGGCGGCCTCACGCCTGTTTCCGCTGGCCCCGGCCATTCACATGGCCGTGCAGGACTGGAGCAGACCGGAACAGCCGTCGGAAAACGATCAGTAAGACGCGCTGATCTCGCCAAGGAACATACGCCCGGCGGACGGTGTCGCACGGTTGGAGAACAGGCTCTGGTAGTTCAGGCGGTTCGCCAGATTGTAGCCGTTCATCGACACCTTCCAGTGCTGGTTGAAGCGGTGCGAAATCATGGCGCTGAAATCCAGATTTGCCGGGGCCCGAAGCGTATTGGCCGAATCCAGCCACACATGCTCGCGCCAGGTCAGCCCACCGCCGAACGTCACGTTGTAAGGCTTGCCAGCGAAAGCATTATAGGCCGACCACAGCGTCGCCTGGTTATGCGGCACATACTGCACGTTCTTTCCGCGGTTGGCTTTCGTGGCGGAATAGGTGGTGCTGCTGTCATACAGGGCATAGGTGGCGGACACGTTCCAGCCCGGCAGGATCACGCCACCCACCGACAGTTCGAGCCCCTGATTGCGCTGCCGGTCGGACGATCCCGTGACTTCTCCCGTCACCGGATCAGCATTCAGAGCATTGCCTTTGTCCAGCCGGAACAGCGATGCCGTAACTCCCAGCCGGTCGTGCAGGATGCTGTACTTGGCGCCGAGTTCATAAAGCTGCGCCTTTTCCGGGCTGGCGAACGAGTTGGTGCCGGGACGGATGGGCACGGAGCCGTTGGTCACATACATGCCCATCGGCGTGGTGGAATTGGCCCACGTGAAATAATAGGTCTGATGTGAATCCGGCGTCAGCACGAGGCTGGCATTGGGATTGAACACCCCGGTCACATCATGGAAATGCTGGTCCGGGTTCTTTGCGACATTTCCGCCCGTCATGGTGTAGCTCGTCTGCCAGCGATCCCAGCGGAACCCGCCCTTGAGAGACAGCCAGTTCGTGAACCAGATCTGGTCGAACAGGAAAAGACCCGTATCGAAACCGTAGCCGTTACTGTGCGACTTTGCGCCTAGAGAACCCAGCGAGACGAGACCGGCCGGGTTCATGTCCCCCGGCACCAGATCCAGATTTCCGACATGCGAATTCGGATTGACCAGGCTGGCATAAGGCTTGGGCTTCAGATAGGTCGACTGCGACCGGACGTCATTGACGCGCTCGATATCAAAGCCTGCGACGACCTGATGCCGCAGGAACCCCGTATGGAAATCCGCCACCATCGAGCCCACGTTCTGCACTGACCAGCTTGTCTGCTGATATGGCAGCGGCGCCATATAGGTTCCCGCCCCCGTTCCAGCGCCGGCACCCACCGGCCCCGAGCGCGCCACAAGCGCCTTCGACGGATCACCATTGAAATAGTTGTTCACACAGGTCGTATCGCAGGTCGCCTTGGAGGCCGCGAAAGTCCGGTAATATTCCCCGCCCCGCAGATCGTCATAGAAGGTGATGTGTTTGTTCAGTTTGAAGCTGAAACGGGCCGTTTCCATGTTGGCGTTCGTTGCGTTCTGGTCATTGTCCGTCCCGTACCAGTTGGTGCGGCGGATGCCATATTCCGTGATGGGCTGGCCATAAGCCGCACCCGGCTTCGTCACGACAGGCACACCGAAATCCGGAACCGAATTTTCCTGCTGGTGCATGTATTGCAGAACCAGCGTCGTTCTCTTGCCGATGCCGAAAGCCAGTGACGGGGCGATGCCCCAGCGATGGGAATAGAGGTTGTCGCGCCCGACGATATTGTGCTCGTCGCCCATGCCCGTAACGCGGAAGGCCGTTGTGTCATTGATCTTCTGATTGACGTCCAGCGTCCCGCGATAATAGCTGCCAGACCCGCCGGAAAACTCGGCATTGTAATGGTTTTTCAGACCGGGCGTCTTGGTGACCATGTTGATGGCGCCACCCGTCGTGCCGTTGCCGAACACTTCGGAAGACGGCCCCTTGATGACCGAAACGGTCTCGAAATTGAACGCATCGCGCGAATAGACGCCGAAATCCCGCAGACCATCTTCGTAGATGTCATTCTGGGCCTGAAAACCGCGGATCAGGAACTGATCGCCGTTCATGCCGCCCGCGCCCTCGCCGATGGACGTCGTGACACCCGGAACATTCCGCAGGGCCTCATCGAGGGATTTCACATTCTGCTGCTGCATCAGGGCCTGTGGCACCACGTTGATGTTCTGCGGCGTATGCATCACGTCCTGCGGCATCCGCGATAGGCCGGTAGAGTCATGCATGGTGTTGAAGCCATGTCCCTGCACCGTCAGATATTCCGCATCGGCACCTTCAAGGCTCTGCGTCGTGTTCAGGGACTTTGCCGCAGAAGGCGCTTTGGGGTCCGGTTTTTCGTCCTTTTTGACGGGATCCGCCGCATAGCCCTGTGAAGACATCAGCAGCGTTCCCGCAACTGATAGCGAAGTGATGTGCGCACGCAGCGAACCGGTCATCGAGGGCCTCTTGGTTACGGAGATGTCTGTTTGTGTTACAGAGGCCAATATTAGAAATAAGAATCATTCGCAACAAATTTCTGAAGGAATGCCTTTCCTTTCGCCAGAAAAACGCTTTGCCGGATCAGAAACTGCCCAAAACACATCAGGCTCCCCGCCCCAGACACAAAGGGTGGAGAGCCTGTCCGGTCTCGTCAGAATTGCGCAGGCTTCAGAGCGTGATACCGAGCTGTCCCTGGAAATACAGCAAAGGCGCATGGTTTTCGTCGAGCTCAAGCGAGACAGGACGCGCCATGAAAAGCGCATGCGTGCCACCCTGGAACGTCTCGACCAGTTCGCAGTGCATCTTCACCAGCGAATCCCGGACGAAAGCCGTGCCATCCGCCGAACGCTCGATTACGTCGGAGCCGAACTTGTCTCCCGTCCGGCTGGCGAACAGCATCGCCACGTCCTTGTGGTCATTGCCCAGAATGCTGAGGCCGAACGCCCCGGCTTCCGCAATCGCGCGATAGGTTGCGCTGGCACGGTTGAGACAGATCAGCAGCAGAAGCGGATCAAGGGACACGGAGGTCAAAGCGCTGATGGTCGCGCCCTGCTCGCCTTCGCTGCCTTTGGCCGTCACCACAGCCACACCCGTGGCGAAATGGGACATGGCCTTGCGGAAATCGGTGTCGTTCGGAGTCGTCATGCAGACTCCTTGCCATAATCCGATCGCCAGCGCACCTCCCCCTGCCCGGACGCATGACCTCTCAGAATCCGAGCGTCATATCCGCCCCGAACAGGATGCGACCCATATGATGCTGGTCATCGAACGGACGCGTGCCGTTGAGAGAACGGTCGAATCGCAGTTCCGGCCGGAACTGGAGCAGCTTGACATGATGCCCCACGTCCGGCCGCCAGACAGTGTTGAGCGTCAGCGCGCCATAGGTCGTGGCAGGAGCCGACACAGAACGTGTCGGATTGCCAAGCAGAGCCTGTGCATAGCCTTCGTTCTGCGCAAAGCTGGCCACGAAACTGCCCGTATTGTCCCGATACAGCTCGGCCCGCGCATTGACGGTCAGGTTCGGATGGATGTGCCACCCACCCCAGACAACCGCGCTCCATGTATCGGCGCGCAGCCCTTCGTCATGAAGCTGGTTCACCTCGACGGTGGCGCTCCATTTTTTCGAGAATGTCCACGTCCCGTTCAGATCGTTCCAGTACCGCATGGCCCCGTTGGCCCTCGGCCCCAGAGCGCGCACGGCGTCTTCCGGCCCAACCCGCAGCAGATAGGTGAAGGACAGATGCCCGTCCGCCAGATCATTGCCCGTCACGCCGAGATACCCGGCAGGCCGGTCATTGTTATCCCCCCGCCCGAAGGAGGTCTGGTTGCCGGTATCCGCGCCGAACTGAAGATCAAAATGCTCGTCCAGATGAAGCTGGAACATGCCCCCCACATGCTCGAAGGGCGTGGAATATTCGGTCGTATAAGCCAGCGTATAGAACGCCCGCGTCGAGGGATCGAGCGTCTCCACGCCCATGGGCGACGTCAGAATACCGATCTGCCCGTCCAGTCCCCGGCTCGTAAACCACGGCATATGAAGCGCTACATTGGCGAAAACCGGCATGGCCTGATAACGGCCATTGATCCAGCGGTCAGACACGCCTGCGATCGTGTAACTTCGCGCGTCAGAACCGTAGAGCATCCGCAGGTTCATCCCCAGCCCGTACCCGTCCCCGATCGGATCAACAGGTTTGGTGAATGTGAAAGTCAGCTGGTTCAGCGTCGCCTGATCGGCATAAGGCGAGAGAAGCTGGCCGAAATTGAGATTACTGCCAGGATGGCTCGAACTGCCCATGACGCCGCCTTCGATCTGCGCGCCGAAGGACACATCGGAAAACCACTGATCCGTCCATGCCTTGTCCTGAGTGGGCGCAGCACGCGCCTGCGTGCTCCCCAGCAGAACCGCAAAAACCACTCTCACACCCAGGCCGAAACGCTGCCTCATGCCATCCACCTTCCGGTTGCATGAGGCAGCCCATAGCACAGGCCCGGTTTTTTACTTAATGTTGCTAAAGAGGAATATTTCTCAGAATTTAGCCGTTTTCGGGTCTGCCCCCATCCGGCCATCCGCACGATCCATCCCCCCGATGGCCTGCATGTCGTCCGCATCCAGCACGAAGCCAAACACATCCAGATTTTCCGCCAGACGCTTCGGATTGACGGACTTGGGAATCACGATCAGTCCGTTCTGAAGATGCCAGCGGATCACGACCTGAGCCGGAGTGCGGTCGTGCTTTTCAGCGATCTTCCCGATCCGCTCATCGCTCAGCACACGTCCCTTGCCCAGCGGACGCCAGGCCTCGGTGCGGATGTTATGCTTTTCGTGGAATTCCCGCAGGGCGCGCTGCTGGAAATCGGGATGCAATTCGATCTGGTTGACGACCGGCACTACACCCGTCGCATCCATGATCTGCTCCAGATGCTCCGGCTCGAAATTGGACACACCGATGGACTTCACGCGGCCGGATTTTTTCAGCTCGACCAGGGCCTTCCACGTCTCGACATACTGCCCCTGATCCGGCATCGGCCAGTGGATCAGATACAGGTCCAGCACTGGACGACGCAGCAGACGCGCGCTCTCCTCATAGGCACGCAGCGTATTGTCGTAACCCTGCTCATCATTCCACACCTTGGTCGTGAGGAAGATTTCCGGATGATCTTCCAGACCTTCGCCGACCCCGGCTTCATTCTTGTAAAGCCGCGCCGTATCAACGGAGCGATACCCGAGTTTTACAGCTTCCCGAACAATATCAGCGGTCTCGTCCGGAGGCGTCTGCCAGACGCCCAGACCGATCTGCGGCATGGTATTGCCATCATGAAAGGAAATCACCGTCTGGGCGTCGGCGGATGGAACCTGTGACGACATGTCTGCCTCCTTGCAGAACTTGAAGAAAAAATCATCAGCGCGTGGGGTGCTGGCTTTTCAACGCAGGCTCCGGACGGACGGTTCAGTCTCCGTTGAGCAGAAGGGCCAGCTTGCGGTTGAATGTCTCGACCGTGAAGGGCTTGACCAGAAGCGCACATCCGGGTGCAAGAGCCTGATTTCCCAGAATGTTCTGCTCGGCATACCCTGTGATGAACAGCACTTTGAGCGACGGCCAGCGCGTCAGCATCTGCTCGCCCAGTTCGCGCCCGTTCATGCCACCGGGCATCCCGATATCGCTGATGAGAAGCGAAGGCGGCGCGCCCTCCGCCACGAGTGCCTTCGCTGACGGGCCGTCGCAGGCGCCCTGAACGATACCCCCCAGATCCGCCACCATATCCGTCACGATCATCCGCACCGCCTCCTCGTCATCCACGACGAGAACGCGAAGCCCCTCCAGAAGGCGGGGCTGCGGCGCCGAGGGCAACGGAGGCGGCTCGGGGCGCAGGGTCTCCCGTCCTTCATAGCGCGGCAGCCAGAGCGATACGGCGGTCCCGTGTCCCGGAGCAGAACGGATTTCCACCTTCCCACCCGACTGCTGGGTAAAGCCGTAAATCATGCTCAGTCCCAGCCCGGTTCCCGCGCCCTGCGGCTTGGTCGTGAAAAACGGATCAAAGGCCCGCTGCACAATCTCGGGGGGCATGCCACAGCCTTCGTCCTGCACCGTCAGGACCACATAATCGCCCGGCGGGATCGCCGTTTCAACGGAACCCGCATCCCCCAGAATCCAGTTGGCACTCTTCAGCAGCAGCGTGCTCCCCTGATCATGCATGGCGTCACGGGCATTGATGCACAGATTGAGGATCGCGTTTTCGAGCTGATTGGCGTCCACCCGCGTCCGCCACAGATCCGGCTGGAGATCCAGAACAAGGTCTATGCCTGGTCCGACCGTCCCGCGCAGCAGGCTCTCGAGCCCCCGCACCAGCACGTTCATGTCCGTGGGGCTCGGATCGAGGGTCTGCCGCCGCGAGAAGGCCAGCAGACGGTGCGTCAGCGAAGCCGCCCGACGGACCGCCTCCTGCGAGGCCGTGATGTACCGCCCCAGACCCTCCGTCCGGCCCTGCGCGATCCGCAGCCCCAGAAGTTCCAGCCCTCCGCCAATCCCGGCCAGCAGATTGTTGAAATCATGCGCCAGACCGCCCGTCAGCTGGCCGACCGCCTCCATCTTCTGGGCCTGACGGAGCTGTTCCTCAAGTTCGTTGCGTCTGGTCAGATCGCGTCCGATTGCATAGATCGCATCACCTTCATCGTTGCAGCTCCAGTTATAGGTCCGCCAGGTCCCGTCGTGCCGCCGCATCCGCACATCCAGACCCGCTGCCGGCCAGGGCGTGCCCTCCATAAGACGTGCAAACGTATCCCGGACGGTCCGCTTGTCATCAGGATGACACAGCGCATCCAGCCGCAGCCCGGCCAGCTCGTCCATCCTGTAGCCCTGCATTTCTTCCCAGCTCGGGCTGACCGCGACGTAATAGCCGTGACGGTCGATGATGACGAACAGGTCCTTTGCAATATTCCACAGCCGGTCGCGCTCGCGGGTCCGTTGCAGGATCCGCTCTTCAAGCATGACATTGAGGTCCCGGATCTGCTGCTGGGTCCGGGCCTGACGCATGGACGCATGGGTGCGGTCCGCCACCGCACGCGTGAAGACGATTTCCTCATCCGTCCAGACATGCGGCACGTCATGACAGACGAACATCAGCCCCACAAAGCGCCCGAACTTGAAAATCGGAATGGCAAGAAACGCGACGATCCCCTCGGCCGTATACCGCGCCCCGGACCCCGCCGTCAGGGTATCCGTATGGACATCGGTAATGGCAACCGGCTCACCCCGCCCCAGAGGTGACCGGAATTCCCCGTAATCGGCAAACATCCGTACACCCACAAGCGGGCGTCCCGCTTCGGCAATGCCGCCGACGGTCATACCGGTTCCGTCGTCATTGACCATCCCGTAACCCGCGCCGCTGGCATTCAGCTCCCGGCAGATGATCCGGGCCGCGACTTCTTCCATCATGATGGTATCGTCGAGGGCGCGGAGCTGGTCCCCAAGCTCAACGAGCGCAGCCTGCCGCAAAGCCTGCCGCTTGCTCCGGTCGATATCGAAAACAATCCCGGGAAAGCGCGCCACACGCCCCTCATCCCCCAGATCGCAGCGCCCGTTCCCCTCGAACCAGCGCTGCCCTTCCGGCGTCTCCGCCCGGAACTCGAAACGGCATTTTCCACCGCGCCGCGTCGCCGCCGTGACAGCCTGCACCACCGCGAACCTGTCCCTCGAGTCCACGGCGTCGTAAATGATGTTGGGCATGACGCCTTCACGCAGACAGGCCGGGTCCAGTCCCAGCGTCAGAGCCAGCCTGGCATCGCCCATCATCCGCGACGTACTGTCGTCCCACATCCATGTCCCGGCAATCGCGCCCGCATCGAGCGCAAGCTGGAGCCGCTCGGCAGACTGGTTGGCATCCGTCAGGTCGCGCCCGATCGCCAGCAGGCGCTGCACATCCCCGTCCTCACCGAGCACGGGCGTGACCACCACGTCCCAGAAACGGCGCGCGCCTTTCATGGTCATGGCATAACCCTGAAACCGCGCCGTCTCGCCTTCAAGGGCGCTCTGCACCGCCAGAGCCGCCCGCCGTCGCGGCTGCCCGCGCCACAGATCCACCCAGGGCAAGCCGTGCATGATGATCGGGCTGTCCATTTCCATGGAGCGGACGCCCCCTTCGTTGACGAAGCGGATACAGCCGTCACAGTCGAGAATATGGATGCAGTCCGGCAGGCTCGACAGCAGCAGCCGTGTAAAGGATTCGCTGGATCTCAGGGCTTCTGCCGTCAGCGACGCGGAAGAGACATCCATCGCGAGCCCGACACTCCGGCGCCCGTCAGGTCGGCTCTCGTCTTCTCGCCAGCCACGCAGCAGCACATGCCGGAGCATGGGGGTGTCCTGCGGAGCGTACTCCGCCGCAGACGGATGCGCAGACTGGTACGAAAAGCGTGAGGGCACCAGAATACGGAAACGAAGCTCGTACCCCCCCTCGTCCCGCAGTTCGTCCTCAATGCTGTCATCATAGATGAACCGGTCATCCGGATGCAGAAACTCCAGCAGTTCGTCGATGGGAACACCCACCGCCAGCCGCTCGGGCGCCAACCCCCACAGCCCGGCGAACCGGGCATCTCCCGTCACCATTCGCATCGCAAAATCGCAGCGATAGAACGCGACATCCGCCGTATCCGCTACGCGCTGCATCCGGAGCTGCATCCGCTCCACAGTCGCATGTTCAAGGGTAGCGTGTTCCTCTGGTGTCGGAGGAGCCGCATGTTCGCGCAGCAGGTCGTCCACCTGCAACGCACACAAGGCCCGGACATGCTCCAGCGCCGGAGCATTCTGCCGCACACACAGCCAGACCTCCACGGCACCGGACCGCACGGACAGCAGACATACCGTACACACACCAAGGGACTGACCATCCATAAGACAGGCCGCGCCCTCGGCAGCAATCGCACTCCCTCCCCCACCCAGCACGCGCACACCCTGCGTGTCCCGAACCAGAAGGGCAGCCTCCCCCCCGCCTTCCGCCGCGGCAAGAGCCAGAAGATGAACGCACAGAATGGAGGCACGACCGCCGGAGGGAGAAGGATGCAGCATCTGTGCTTCCGTTTCCCTGTCCGTCTCCTGCACGAGATCCATCAGCCCTCTCCCTCAGCCCTGCCCGTCCGGACACGTCTCCTGCCGGAACTGTATCACGCCATAACAGATCCGCCATTTCCCGTATCCTGTCACGCCTCATCTCGGGCATCGGGCAGGAGGCAGAACAGCCGGTCCGATGCTGCAGCGCGGGGCTTGCCGAAAAACACGGGACGGGAGAAAACTGTGGCGCAACTGCACCCGCAGAGAAAATCCGGAAAATTATCACATATGATTTTGAATATTTTCCCAATTCCATGTTATAGTTTAGGGCTAAAGATGGCGAATCATAGTGCCTGTCACAGAATAGCCCTCTCCCTCACCTCCCGGTACAGGCTGGCCTGATCCGGTTTTTTTCTGCTTTTTCCTGACAGGCCTGCCCTGCGGGTCGCCGGAGTTTCCCCGTCATGAGCGACACAGTGCTCACTTCTTCCGCCACCGCCACCAGACCACCGATGGTCGGCCGCATGATGTTCGCCGTCATTCTGGCCGCGATCGCCGGCCTGATGTTCGGGCTGGACGTAGGCGTCATTTCCGGTGCGCTCGGCTTCATCCGCGACGAATTCCACGCATCCGATTTCGAACAGTCCTGGATCGTGTCTTCCATGATGTTCGGCGCGGCTCTGGGTGCGTTGGGCGCGGGACGCATGTCCTACGCATTCGGACGCCGCCGCGCGCTGATCTTCAGCGCGTTCCTGTTCGTAGCAGGCGGTCTGGTCTGTGCGCTGGCCTCCTCCGTCTCCGAACTGATCATCGGACGCGCGATGCTTGGACTGGCCATCGGCATCGGAAGCTTCGTGGCACCGCTCTACATCTCCGAAGTCTCGGACGAGAGCCGCCGCGGAAGCCTCGTCTCGATGTACCAGCTCATGATCACGTTCGGCATCCTTCTTGCCTTCGTGTCCAATGCCATCCTGTCCTACAGTGGCTCATGGCGCTGGATGCTCGGGATCATGGCCATTCCGGGCATATTCTTCCTGATCGGCTCGTTCTTCCTGCCCGACAGCCCGCGCTGGCTGATGCTGCGGGGCCGTCATGAAGAAGCCCTGTCCATCATGAAGGAGCTGCGCCACGACCCCGAACACGCCCATCAGGAAATCCGCGACATCCAGGGACAGATCCATGACCGCCAGCGCGGTCTGGCCATGTTCCTCGAGAACCCGAATTTCCGCCGCGCCGTCATGCTGGGCATCTGCCTTCAGATCGCGCAGCAGCTCACGGGCATCAACGTCGTGATGTACTACGCCCCGCGCATTTTTCAGGAAGTCGGCTTCGGCTCCAGCGGGCAGATGTGGGGCACGGCAATCGTCGGCGTGGTCAACTGGCTTGCGACTTTCATCGCGATCGCCTTCGCAGACAGCTGGGGCCGTCGCCAGATGCTGATCACAGGGTTCGCCATCATGGCCACAGGACTGGCCATGCTCGCCGCCATCATGTCAGGCGGCCTCGGCAGCTCGGACCTGTCGCATTATCTCGCCGTTGCGGTCCTGCTGTGCTTCATCGCAGGTTTCGCCTTCTCGGCTGGACCGCTGGTCTGGGTGCTGTGCTCGGAAGTGATGCCGCTTCAGGGACGCGACTTCGGCATCACCTGCTCAACAGTTACGAACTGGATCACGAACATGGTCGTCGGCGCGACCTTCCTGGGGCTGCTGAGCTCGCTGGGCTCGGCCAACACCTTCTGGCTCTATGCGGGGCTGAATGCACTGTTCATTTTCATGGTGCTGTTCTTCGTCCCCGAGACCAAGGGCGTCTCCCTTGAGTCCATCGAGATCCGTCTCAACCAGGGTATCAAGCTGCGCGATATCGGCCGCTGAACTCCGCACTCACGACATAAAAAAGGCCCCCGTTCCGGCTGGAACGGGGGCCTTTTTTACATTCGAAGCCTTAGCCCCGGGATGAGGCGATCTTGCGATCGGTCTTGTACTGGCTCAGCGCATAGACCGACCAGATGGCAGCCGGAATCCAGCCAATAATCGTTACCTGCAGCAGCAGGCACACCAGACCGGCAAACGGACGGCCGATGGTGAAGAACTGAAGCCAGGGCAGAAGCAGGGCAAGAATGAGACGCATGGTGCGCTCCTTTCACAAAGAGACTGTATCATCAGTGATCGGTGAGAAACGCACCAGATGCAACTCCGGATCCGTCAAAGGCTCAGAGAGAAGCTCCGACCGGTTTGGAAGATGCCGTCTTGGTATGCATCCACCCGCCTTCAAATCCCGCACGTTCCAGACCGGCCCGCAGATAGGGATTTTTCTTCATGGTGTTCCAGACCAGCCCGCTACGCCAGTTCTCCAGCATCAGCAGAATCGGCCCCTGATCAATCCCGAGCTGCTGCCCATCCACCCAGTAGGATTTCTGATCGGCGAAGGACGGGTTGAAGGCGTCAAGGAAGCCATATTTATTGTAGATCCGGTCCCCGTAGCGGGAACGCATTTCCTTGAGCGCCGGCAGAGCGATTTCAGGCGCAAAGGCAATGGACCCACCCACGGCCGTCGGCGCGATCGTGCCATCATCCAAGATGTAATCCCGCCCCGCGCCACGCGCGCTGTAGGCCAGATAATGGCGCTTCTTGCCGTCATAGATCTGCTGCGCATCCCCCGGACCGTCACAGGCCGTCAGCCCCCAGATATTGGGGCCATAATCTTTCCAGTCGCCCGGATTGGCCTGCGCATAGGCGCGCTGGGCATAGGCCGCTTCACGGCCGTTCTGGAAATAATCGACGTTATGCGCGCGGTCCCAGGCATCCTGAACGCCCCGGAAGTCGATCCAGGATTCACTGTACTGATGGCCGAACATCGGCGCGAAATTCAGCATCTTGTGACCCTGAAAATCGCCCCACTGCCCTTCATAGGTCGCAGTCCAGGCCTTCCATGTCTCGGCCGGAAGCGGATGCGTGGGCGAACCCAGCGCCTGAAGATAAATGATGAGGCCTTCGTTATAGCCTTTCCAGTCGCTGGGCAGGAACGTGCGCGGCGGCATCCAGCCCATGCTGAGCCAGGGGCCATGCGCCTTCATCCACGTCCAGTCGATCCGGCGATACAGATGATCCGCAATGTCGCGGATTTCCTTCTCCTGCGGCGTGTCGCGATCGAAATAGGACTGCGAGAACAGCACGCCCCCCATCAGCAGCGCGGTGTCGATACTGGAGAGTTCGGACCAGTCCGCAACCCGCAGACCGGTATTGGGGTCGAGGAAGTGGTAGAAGAAACCCTTGTAACCCGCAGCCCCCGCCACATGATCGTTCTGCGGCAGGCTGGCCAGAAAGCGAAGCGTCGTCAGCGTCCGGTCCACGGCCTGCTGACGCGTGATGTAGTTACGCTCCACACCAATGCCGTAAGCCGTCAGCCCGAAGCCGACGCTGGCAATGCTGGCAGCCCCATTGGGCAGCGGTGCACGGTCCGGCACCAGGCCGTTCTTCGGATTGGCGGTTTCCCAGAACCAGTTGAACGTGCGCTTTTCCAGATCGTCCACAAAAGCGGCATCTGCAGCCGGAAGGTTTGCGGGCTGAAGCGCTGGTGAAAGCGCCGTACTGGCCGTCGGGGCCGCCTGAGCGGTCTGAAGCGTCAGGCTCAATGCACCCAGTGCAAATCCTGCCTGACAGAAACGGGAAATCCGGGATTTCCACCTCTGCCCTGTCGGGGCGGCTGGAGAGAAAAACGGGACTTCGGAAGTCCGCTGCGTCCGGTTCTGCATGCTCATGCGGGGAGGATAAGCAGAAGGACCGCCCACGACGCACCCACCGTTACATCAACTTTTAGTGATACCTGAAAAGTGAGGAAACTCCGCCCTTGTTCCGTAAAGCCTCACGACAGGATCGCGGGAGATGTAACATTATTGGTATCTGAAATGACACTCTCCGAAACCTGAGGCGAATCTGCCCCGCACAGCATACGGGCAGCGACTTCAGCCGTCACGAATGTAGCGATCACCTCCGGGCGCTTGTCCCGCACCCCGAAATCCCCGATCGGACAGACCAGACGGTCGATCTGCTCCTGCGGAATGTCGATCTGGCGGAACGCACTCTCGAACCGTTTGCGCTTGGTGCGCGACCCGATCATCCCGACATAGCGCAGGTCGCCCCGCTCCAGCGCCGCCCCCGTGATGAGCGCATCCAGCGTGTGGCTCTGGGTCAGAACCAGAACCCCCGATCCGGCAGGTGCTGCTTGCAGCAGCCCTTCCCAGCGGTCCGTGACATGCACCTCCACCCCGGATGGCACGATGCCGAACTCTTCTTCACGCGTATCCACCCAGACCAGCCGCAGCGGCAGAAGTGCCAGCGCGCGTGCCAACGCCCGTCCGACATGCCCCGCACCAAACAGCAGCAGTTGCGGCAGTTTCTCCCGCTCCGCGCAAATTTCCGCCTCAAGGGCTTCGGCATCCTCCACGCGCGCGATGCGGATCGTCACAGCGCCGCCGCAGCACTGGTTGATGGCCGGACCCAGCGGAATATGGCGCTCGACCGGTACCCCGCCAGAAGCGAGGAGCGCCCGCCCCTCCGCCATGCAATCCCATTCCAGACGCCCGCCGCCGATCGTGCCGGTCTGTTCGGTTCGGGTCAGGAGCATGAACGCCCCCTCTTCCCTGGGCGTCGAGCCCCGGGCGCGGATGACGGTCAGGCGCACAATCTCCTGCCCGTCCCGCCGCCAGCGCATAACATCCGCCAGCATGTCAGCCAGCCTGTTCCCGCAGCGCCATGAGGGTTTTCAGAACCCGCTCAGGCGTGGCCGGTGCATCAAGCTTCGGACAGATCCGGTAGTCGTCCAGACTGGCGATCGCATCTGAAATAGCCTGCAAAACCGCAACCCCATGCACAAAGGGCGGCTCTCCAACGGCCTTGGAACGGAAAATAGTCTCCTCCCGGTTGGGCGCGTTCTCCAGCAATTCCACATTGAAAATCCGCGGCCGGTCGGAACAGGCCGGGATCTTATAGGTGCTGGGCGCATGGGTCCGCAGACGCCCGCCTCCGTCCCAGACCAGTTCCTCCGTCGTGAGCCAGCCAGCCCCCTGCACGAACCCGCCCTCGATCTGCCCGATATCAATGTCCGGATTCAGGGACTGCCCGGCATCATGCAGGATATCCACGCGGTCAATGCTGTGCTCGCCCGTCAGCAGATCGACCGACACTTCCGCACAGGCCGCGCCATAGGCGAAATAGAAAAACGGCCGCCCGCGCCCGGTCTCAGGATTCCAGGAAATCTTCGGCGTCTTGTAAAACCCGTTCGAAGACAGCGACACCCGCGCGAAATAGGCCTGCCAGGCAAGCTGCTGAAAGGTCATGACCTCCGCGCCGACATGCACGCCATCGGGCCCGAAATGGATGTCTTCGGCCGCCATGTCCCACTTCTCAGCGGCAAAGACGATCATCCTATTCTTGATCTTGCGCACCGCATCCAGCACCGCCATGCCGTTCAAATCCGCCCCCGAAGATGCCGCCGTGGCGGACGTATTCGGAACCTTCCCGGTCGTCGTCGCCGTGATGCGGACGCGGTCTGCCGTCAGGCCGAATTCGCGCAGGACGATCTGCACCATCTTGGTGTGCAGCCCCTGCCCCATTTCCGTCCCGCCGTGGTTCACCTGAACCGAGCCGTCCGTATAGACATGCACCAGCGCGCCGGCCTGATTGTAATGCGTGGCGGTAAAGGAAATGCCGAACTTCACCGGCGTCAGCGCAATGCCGCGACGGATGATGCGGCTGGTGCGGTTGAACGCCCGGATTTCGGCCTTGCGCGCCTGATAATCACAGCGCGCGACCAGCTTTGTCAGGATCTCGGCCGTAATCGAGTCCTCGACTGTCATATGATACGGCGTAAGATTACGCGTCCCGGTCCCATAAACATTCCGCAGCCGGACCGCCACGGGATCAAGTCCGGTCGCAAACGCTACTTCCTCGATCACCCGTTCCGCCGCGACAATGCCCTGCGGCCCGCCAAAACCGCGATAGGCGGTGTTGGACTGGGTGTTGGTCCGCAAAGGCTCGGATTTCAGACGCACATCGGGATAGAAATAGGCATTGTCGGCATGAAACAGGGCCCGGTCCGTCACTGGCCCGGACAGATCCGCCGCCCAGCCGCACCGCGCCGCCAGAATCATGTCCACGGCCAGAATATCGCCCTCATCGGTGAAGCCGACGTCATAGTCGATCAGAAAATCATGCCGCTTTCCGGTCGCCATCATGTCATCATCGCGGTCCAGACGCGCCTTGACCGCCTGCCCGGTTCGGTCAGCAGCGATGGCGGCCAGACAGGCCCATGCATTGGCCTGCGTCTCCTTACCGCCGAACGCACCACCCATGCGCCGCACTTCCGTCGTGACCAGATGATGCGGCCGCCCCAACACGGCCGCCACCAGATGCTGCGTCTCGGACGGATGCTGCGTGGAGGACCAGACCCGCATTTCCCCGGCCTCTCCAGGCTGGGCGACCGCGGCCTGCCCTTCCAGATAGAAATGCTCCTGCCCGCCAATCTCGATCTGCCCCGACAGACGGCGCGGCGCGGCTTTCAGACCACGCTCCACATCCCCCCGCTGCAGGGTCAGGGAGCGCCAGACCATCGGGCTGCCATTCTCCCGCGCCTGCGCGATGTTCAGGATCGCGGGCTTTTCTTCGTATTCAATTTTCGCCAGACGCACGGCCTGACGCGCCGCCTGCCGCGAGGTCGCCACCACGGCGAACATCGTCTGCCCCCAGAAATGGACATGATCCGTCGCCAGAAGCGGTTCGTCTTCCCGGTGAACCGGACTGATCTGGTTCTCGCCCGGCACATCATCCGCCGTCAGCACACACACGACACCCGGCGCGGCGCGAACGGCATCCAGATCCATCGACACGATCCGCGCATGAGCCTTCGTGCTCAGCCCCGGCACGAGATGCAGCGTGCCGCGTGGTTCAGGCAGGTCATCAATATACGCTGCCTGCCCCGTCACATGCAGCAGCGCGCTTTCATGCTTCATGCTGGTCGAAGCGGCCCCCGGAACGAGATCAGACATGCGCCAGCCCTCCCGTCCGGGCGAGACGCGCCTGACCGCAGCCCGTCGTTTCTTCAAAAAACCGCGTCAGCAGATTGGCGGCCACGGTCTGCCGATACCAGGCACTCGCCCGCATATCGGTCAGCGGGGCGAAATCTTCCAGAATCGCCGATCGTGCCGCCTCCAGCGCGTCCTGATCCCAGACCCGCCCAATCAGTGCAGCTTCCGCACCCGATGCCCGCTTCGGGGTCGCGGCCATGCCGCCATAGGCCAGCCTGACCACAGTGATCCGGCCCTGATCGTCCGTCTCGATCATGAAAGCGCCCAGAACGGCGGAAATGTCCTGATCGAAGCGCTTGGAAATCTTGTAGGCGCGAAACTGTGCACCCGGCGCGGGCTCAGGAATGGTCAGGGCCTCCACGAACTCGCCGGGCTGCCGATCCTGCTTTCCGTAAGCGATGAAATAATCTTCCAGCGCGATGGACCGACGCTCCGTCCCGCGCCGCAGATGCAGCGTCGCATTGGCCGCAATGAACATCGGCGGCCCGTCCCCGATCGGCGAACCGTTGGCGATATTCCCGCAAACCGTCGCGCTGTTGCGCACCTGCGTGGAGCCGAGGCGACGGACCATTTCCCCCGCATCCGGCAGCAGTTGCGCAATGGCCGGGCGCGCGTCCTGATACGTCACCGCAGCGCCAATCCGCAGCCCCTCGGGCGTTCTGGTCAGACCGCGCAGTTCCGGAACCCGCCCGATCGGCACGACATGCTTCAGGCGACGCATCCCCTTCGTCACCCACAGCCCCACATCCGTGGCCCCTGCAACAATCGTCGCCTCCGGATCGGCCATCAGGATCTCCGCCAGATCATCCGCAGACGCCGGAATGCTAAGCGTACCCTCCGGCCCTTCAAGCCGCACGCTCTCTCCGTCCTGCAACGCCGTCAGACGCGCGGCAATCGCCTCCACCTGCGCATCAAAACGGTCCGGCCCCGCCGCCAGCGCCTGTTTCATGGCACGCACGATCGGAGCGTATCCGGTACAGCGGCACAGATTGCCGGCCAGTGCGTCATCAATGGCCTGATCGTCCGCCTTGGCCCCTTCAGTCTTTCGATAGGCCGCCATCGACATGACAAAACCCGGCGTGCAGAACCCGCACTGCGAGCCATGCTGCTCGACCATAGCCGTCTGCACGGGATGCGGCGCATCGGCCGTTCCCAAGTCTTCGATCGTAAAGACCTGTGCACCGTCCAGCATGCTGACGAACTGAATGCAGGCATTGACCGCCCGCCAGTTCAACCGCCCGTCTTCAAGCCGGACGACCAGCACCGTACACGCCCCACAGTCGCCTTCATTGCAGCCTTCCTTCGTGCCGGTCCGGCCACAGTCACGCAGCCAGTCCAGCAGGGTGAGCGTCGGGGACAGATCCCTGAGCGTGCAGAGGTCTTCCCCCAGATAAAAACGGACAGTCTGGCGCATCGGGCGGAATCTCGAGCAAAAAACAAGAGGGGGCGTGCAGACTTCTGTGCCCCACGGCAGACGTTGCCGTCTATATCCAAGATCGGAACAAAGCGTTGCCTTTTCTAGAGCAGGGGATAATGACAGGCGACTGTCCGACCTTCCGCGATCCTGTGGAGTTCCGGACGTTCCTGCGCGCATCGCGGCTGGGCCAGCGGACAGCGCGTATGAAACGCACAGCCCTGCGGCGGATTTATCGGGCTTGGTACGTCACCTTTAAGCGGCGGAGGCAACGGCCGGTCCGGGCGTGGCACCGCGTTCAGCAACGCCCGCGCGTAAGGGTGGGCCGGGGCTTCCAGAACAGCCAGCACATCCCCTTCCTCCACAATCCTCCCCAGATACATGACGGCAATCCGGTCCGCCATCTGCCGCACGACCGCCAGATCGTGGGAGATGAACACACACGCCACACCCAGCGAATTGCGCAATTCCCGCAGCAGATTCACGATCTGCGCCTGCACCGACACGTCGAGCGCAGAGGTCGGCTCATCCGCGACCAGAAGATCCGGCCCCAGCATCAAGGCGCGGGCAATGTTCAGCCGCTGCCGCTGCCCACCCGAAAATTCATGCGGATACCGGGACAGAACGGACGACGACAGACCAACCTGCTCCAGCAGCGTCCCGATCCTCTCCGCAATGCCGGTCCGTCCATGGATCCGCATTGGCTCCGCCAGCGTGTCACCAATGGTCCGGCGTGGATTGAACGTCGAGGACGAGTCCTGAAACACCATCTGCATCCGGGGTCGCCAGCGGCGCAACGATCGGTCCGACAGGCCGGAAATCCGCTCCCCTTCGAAGAACACCTCTCCCGAACTCGGCGCCCCCAGCCCGATCAGCGTCCGCCCCAACGTGGACTTGCCACAACCGGACTCCCCGACCAGCGCAAGCGCCTCCCCGCGATGCACGGCCAGCGACACATCGCTCACGGCCCGCAGGGTCTCCCCGTGTGACAGACGGTAGTGTTTGCTGAGGTTTTTCGCTTCAAGAAGAATGGTCATGCGTCGTACAGCACGCAGGCCACGCGCCGCCCTTCTTCCGGTTCACGCAAAGCAGGACGCACGGCACAGTCCGGTTGCACAAAGCGGCAGCGCGGCGCAAAAACACAGCCCTCCGGCCGCGAATCCGGAGCCGGCGGACGCCCCGGAATGGTGGGCAGCGCATCAGGTCTCGGTCCATCCAGCGGCGGGATCGCCTCCAGCAACGCCTGCGTATAAGGATGCAGCGGCCGCGCCATGACCGCTGCGACTGGTCCCTGCTCCACGACAAGCCCGGAATACACGACCGCCACATGCGTACACGTCTGCGCCACGACGCCCATGTCATGCGTAATCAGCATCACACCGGCCCCGCTGTCGCGGATTTCGCACAACAATGTCAGGATCTGCGCCTGCACCGTGACATCAAGGGCCGTGGTCGGCTCATCCGCGATCAGAAGCGCCGGATCACAGGACAGCGCCATCGCGATCATGGCGCGTTGCCGCAGACCGCCGGAAAGCTGGTGCGGATAGCGTTTCGCCGCGGCTTCCGGATCAGGCACCCCCATCCGCCCCAGCAGAGCCACGGTCCGCGCTCGCGCCTCACGGCGGCTGAGGCGCTCGTGCAGGCGAATCTGTTCATCAATCTGCGCACCAATGGAGCGAACGGGCAGGAACGCCGTCATCGGGTCCTGAAAGATCATGGCCATGCCCGCACCGCGCAGACGCCGCCACTCCCGATCCTTCATCCCCAGAAGTTCGCAGCCCTCGAAACGGATGGCCCCCGAAGCTTTCAGACCCGGCAGCAGCCCCATGACACTCATCGCCGTCAGGCTCTTCCCCGACCCGGACTCCCCCACCACGCCCAGCGCATCCCCGCGCCGCACGCTTAGAGACACGTCTTCCAGCAGCGCTGTTCCGTTCGGCAGTTCCAGATGCAGGTGATGCAGCTCCAGAAGAACTTCAGCGTCCATGCCGTCCCTCCCTGATCCGCGGGTCCAGCAGGGCATAAAGCCCGTCCACCAATGCATTGGCGATGACGACGAAAACAGCGGCATACATGACCGTCGCCATGATAAGCGGCAGATCGAGCGTCGCAAGAGCCTGATAGGTCAGCCGCCCCACGCCCGGCATGGCGAACACGACTTCCGTCAGAAGCGCTCCGCCCCCCAGAAGCTGCGCGAAATCCAGCCCGAACAGCGACACATAGCTCAGCCAGGACAACCGCAGGCCATGCCACAGCCACACCCGAACCGGCCCCGCCCCCTTGGCACGCGCTGTACGGATGGAATCCTCGCCCATCGCCGTCAGCAATTCGGAGCGCAGGACCCGCGCATACAGACCGATAAAACACACCGCCAGCGTCAAAGAGGGCAGGAACAGCGCCTTCGCCCAGCCCCAGGGGCTCTGCGAAAACGGCACATATCCGAGCGGCGGCACCCAGCGGAACAGAAACGTGTCATGCCAGCGGCTCTGCGTGACGAGATTGACGACCTCGCCCAGCCAGAACACCGGCATAGACAGGCCAATCAGCCCCAGAACCATCAGGAGCCGGTCCACCCAGCTGTCGCGCAGCACAGCCGCAGCAATCCCGAACACCAGTGACCCGCTAACCCAGAAAAACGCGGCCCACAGCACAAGCGAAAGCGTCACCGGGGCCGCCTGCAACACTTCAGGCACAACGCGCTGACCGTGATTGACGAAAGACGTCAGATCCCGACTGACAAACAGTTTCTGCATCATCGTCACATACTGCGCCGGCAGCGGGCGGTCGAAACCATACTCCGCCCGGATGCGCGCTACGACCTGCGGACTGGCCCCGCGGCCGGCAATCCGCGCCGTCGGATCCGCGCCCGGCGTGGCAAAGAAAATCGCGAACACCAGAACGGAAATCCCGAAAATGACCAGCAGCATCTGCCCGGTCCGGGACGCAAAACTCCAGATCATCAGACACCGCCTTTCGGATCAATCTGGTCCCGCAGTGCATTGCCCAGAACATTCAGCGCCAGAACGGTCAGAACGATCGCAACACCCGGAGCAATTGCCACCACAGGCCGCGTATAGAGCAGCCCTTCGCCATCCTGAATGATCGTCCCCCATGACGCCGCCGGCGCCTGCACACCCAGCGACAGAAACGACAGCGCGGATTCCGCGAGCATACACAACGCCATCACCAGAGGCGCGAGTACGGCCACGGTCGGCATCAGCCCCGGCAGAATCTCCCGCCATAGAATACGGAAATCCGACGCGCCCATCCCGCGCGCCGCCATTACAAACCCCGCCTGAGACAAACTCAGCGCCCGCGCCCGAAAAGGCCGGGCGGCATAGGGCACATAAACCAGTGCAATAATCCCGATCGGAATCAGCAGATTATCCGCCCCGATGGTGATGAAACCAAGCCGGATGCCATGTCCGACCGTGACAACGGACAGTGAAATTGCAAACAGGTAGACCGGAATCGCCCAGAGCATGTCCAGAATGCGCGACAGGATCAGGTCGATCCAGCCGCCGAAATACCCGGCGCAGATCCCGAGACACGCCGCCAGACACAGACAGAACAAGGCGGACGATGACGCAATCAGGAGCGAATTGCGCCCGCCATAAAGCACACGCGCCGCCACATCCCGTCCCTGCGAATCCGCGCCCAGCACATAAGGCCCCGGCCGCCAGCCCGGCCCGATCGGACTAAGACCCAGATGCAGCGGATTGTCGTTCGGCTGCATGAGATCGACGCGCTGCCCGTTACGGGTCGTGGTGCCAGCAATATCGGATGAGAAAGGATCAACGCCGTTCAGCGTGGCGTAAAGCGGGGCTGACAGGCAGGCGACAATGATGAAAGCCAGAAGCAGGGCCGCAAAAGCACCGTCACGACGCGTCAGAACAGCGCGGACAACCCGCCGGTAACTTCCTTCCACGCCTGCTCCCATTCGTTCCGGTTTGCGTTGTTTCCTGTTCTACAGCACGAAACCACCCGGACAGAAGAGGCTCTTCGCAATCAGGCGAGATCGAGGGCCGGTTTGCGCACATGCAGACGGATGCGCTGCTGGAGCGTCCCCAGATCGGGAAGGAGTTCATTATGGAGCGCGCGCACGCTGTCATGCGCAGCATAAAAGCGCCGTTTCCCGCTGCTGCTGACCAGAATGGCCGCGCCGAGAAAGACTCCGTTGATTTCGATGATGGTTGAACCAAGCATGATGCCGGACCCTGAAGAAAGAGCCCGACAATTCAGTGTCGGGCGTTATGACATGCCGGAGACAAATGCCTCCGGACCTGAAACGAAGCAGCGCGATTGCTGCGAGCTACACATTCGACACATCATCGACCGACCGGCCCTGTTGCTGTGGACGTCACTTCAGAATGTCGGATACGACACCCGGACAGGCAGCGTCAACATATAACGCATGAACATGATGTGATATCAATAAATACGTTTTAATTAAGTTATTTATATGTTGTCACAGGACCCGTCATTTACCGTCTGCCCTTCCCCCCGTTTTCCATGTTAAGTGGGAACCATGAGCAAGAAGGTTCCGTTGTCCCCCGCCCCGTTCGAGGGCTATGCAGCCCCCCGGGGACGCGTTTTCAATTCTTTCCTGGAAACGGTGGGAGGCACTCCGCTGGTCGCGCTGCCTCACCTGACCCAGCGTGAGCATCTCAACGGGCGCCTGCTCCTCAAGCTGGAATTCTTCAACCCGCTCGGTTCCGTCAAGGACCGCATCGGTGTGGCCATGCTGCGGGACGCCGAAGCGCGCGGCCTGATCACGCCGGGTCGCACGGTTCTGATCGAGCCGACATCGGGGAATACCGGTATTTCGCTGGCTTTTGCCGCCGTGGCGCTTGGCTACAGGCTGATCGTGACCATGCCGGAAAATGCGTCGACCGAACGTCGCAAGATGCTGCGCCTGATGGGTGCGGAAACCGAACTGACCGCCGCCGCCCGCGGTATGGCCGGTGCGATCGAACGCGCCGAACAGCTCAACCGCACCCTCCCCGACGCCTGGATGCCGAGTCAGTTCGAAAACGACGCCAATCCCGCCGTACATGAAGAGACGACGGCTCAGGAAATCTGGGAAGATACGGCAGGCAAGGTCGATATGGTCGTCGCCGGTCTGGGAACGGGCGGCACGGCCTCCGGCATTGCTCACGGCCTGAAGAAACATCGCAAATCCATCAAGATCTACGGCGTGGAACCGCGCGAAAGCGCGATCCTGCACGGAGACGAACCCGGCCCGCATGGTATTCAGGGCATTGGGCCGGGATTTGAACCCGATACTCTGGACCTCAAAGCGCTGGATGGCGTTTTCGAAGTCTCCGAACAGGAAGCCGTTGCCACCGCGCGCCTCTGTGCGGCGGTTGAAGGCATCCCCATCGGCATATCCTCGGGCGCTGCCCTGTTTGCCGGAATGGAACTGGCCCGCAAGCCGTCCAGCCGCGGCAAGACGATCGTGGCGATCGTGCCGTCCTTCGCGGAACGGTATCTCTCCACGCAGCTTTTCGACGGCCTGTCCTGAGGGTCATAAAATAACTTTTTTATAAAGTTATTTTATTTAATATCCATATATGTTCGTTATTAAACTCGAATCCTGTTCCGGTCTCTTGAAGAAGAGTCGGGAGGGCTGAGAGGAGATAACGTCATGAACCTGTTTTCCGGCCGTCCCACATCTTTCGATCCCGCCTGGGCCACGCATGGCCTGCCCGGGACGGCGCAGCCCAACATCGCCAGAGCATTCCACACCCTCGGACAGCAGGTCGATCTGCTTCTGGTGCCGGGCCTGTTCGGCTCGGGCCCGGATCACTGGCAGTCACACTGGGAGCAGGCTTACGGCCTGCGCCGCCTGCAGCAGAAAGACTGGGAAACACCCGATCCCGCAGACTGGGAAGCCGCCCTGACGGAGGCTGTCGAAGCCTCCGCACGCCCGGCTTTCCTGATTGCTCACAGTCTCGGCGCCGTGCTGACCGCAAAATGGCTGACACGGCATGGCGGACGGCGCGTTGCCGGAGCTTTCCTGGTGGCACCGGCCGATATCGACCAGACGACACATCCGGATGTCGCGCTGATCCGTGCGTTCGGCCCTCTGCCCACAACGCCCCTTCCCGCCGCCTCGGCCGTTATGGCTAGCAGCAACGATCCCTGGCTATCCCTGCCCCGTGCGCGCGAACTGGCCGGACACTGGCAGTCGGATTTTCTGGAAGCCGGCGCTGCGGGCCATATCGGCAGCAGCGAACCGCTGGGCCTGTGGGAGCATGGCGCAACAGCCATGCTCGATTTCGCCAGAAGGCGGCTGCCGCTCCGGGTCCAGTAACCCGGAGCAGACGCCCTCAGGCCTGACGGCTGGAAGGTTTCCAGCGGTTGAGCAACAGGGAATTGCTCACCACCGAGACGGAACTCATGGCCATGGCCGCCCCCGCCACGATCGGATTCAACATGCCGAATGCCGCCAACGGCAGGCCCAGAATGTTGTAAATGAAGGCGAAGAACAGGTTCTGCCGGATCTTGGACAGGGTAGCGCTGGACAGGGAAATTGCGTCCAGAACCCCGGTCATTTCGCTTTTCATCAACACGACATCCGCCGTATCGAGTGCCACGGCAGACCCGGCACCGATGGCAAATCCGACATCTGCCGCTGCCAAAGCAGGCGCATCGTTGATGCCATCGCCCACCATGCCCACCAGATCGCCCTGAGCACGGTATTTCGCCACGCCTTCGGCCTTGTGCTCTGGCAGAACGCCTGCCAGATACTCATCCACACCGACCTGTCGCGCCACGACCGAAGCCGCGCGTTCGTTATCGCCCGTCAGCATCACAACACGAATGCCGCGCGCTTTCAGAGCCTGCACGGTCGTCACGGCATCGGTCCGCAGTTCATCCGCCAGCGCGATGATGCCCAGAACCTCTCCGGCCCGCGCTACGGCAATGACGGTATTGCCTTCGCTTTCCAGCGCGGCGACCGGCAGGGACGACAGGTCCAGCCCGCTGTCCTGCATGAAAGCGGGAGACCCCAGCCGTGCTTCCTGCCCGTCGATCCGGGCAATAACGCCCTTGCCGGGAACAGCTTCAAAACCCTCTGCTGCTACAGACGCGCTGACACCATTGCTCTGCGTATAGTCCACGATCGCCCGGGCCAGCGGGTGCTCTGAATTGTGCTCAAGGGCGTAAGCAACGCCCAGAAGCGTATCCACGGGAATACCCGCTGCCGGATGAACCGCCGCAACAGTCGGGCGCCCCAGGGTCAGGGTGCCGGTCTTGTCGACAATAATGGTCTTCAGCTTTTCGGCCCGCTCCAGCGCATCGGCATTGCGAAACAGAATACCGGATTGTGCGCCACGCCCCGTCCCCACCATGATGGCCGTCGGCGTGGCCAGACCCAGCGAACACGGGCAAGCAATGACCAGAACGGACACGGCAGAAACGAGACTCCAGACCGCAGATCCGGTCACAGCCCAGCCGATCAGGAACGTCAGCACCGCAATCCCGATAACGGCCGGGACGAAAATACCCGAAACCCGATCGGCCAGACGCTGCACATTCGCCTTGGAGCCCTGCGCCTGTTCGACCATTTTCACGATCCGCGCCAGTGCGGTATCCGCGCCAACCCCCGTGGCCCTGACACGCAGCGCCCCATTGGCGTTCATCGTCCCGCCAAACACGTCCTGCCCGGCTTCCTTGAGAACCGGCACGCTCTCACCCGTCAGCATGGACTCGTTGACTTCGGACGCCCCTTCAAGGACCTCTCCGTCCACCGGCACACTTTCACCAGGACGCACGACGAAAATATCGCCGACATGCATGTCCGCCACAGCCCGGTCCACGATCACGCCGTCACGCTCGACATGCGCAATCTGCGGCTGAAGCTGAAGCAGGCTTTCGATCCCGGCGCTGGTGCGGTTCTTGGCCCGCGTTTCCATGAGCTTGCCGAGCGAAATCAGCGTGATGATGGACGCACTGGCTTCGAAATAGACATGCTGATGCAGCCCGAACACCACAACAACCGCACTGAACAGCCAGGCGATAGACGTCCCCAGCACGACCAGAACATCCATGTTGGCCGAGCCACCTCGCACCGCATTCCAGGCCCTGCGATACAGATGCGCGCCGCAGACGAACTGTACGATCGTGGCGAACAGGAACTGCACCAGAACCGGTACGATCATGCGCCCGAAGAACATGCCGATCATCTCGGCAAAGAGCGGCAGGGAGAGGACGAGCGTCAGGATGAACCGGTTGCGCTCCCGCTTCCAGATGGCCTCGCGCTTGGCTTTCGGGTCTTCGCGCGTTCCCTCGTCCAGTCTTGTTGCGCCAAAACCGGCCTTCTCGATCTTCCCGATCAGAAACGCCGGCTCGACCACGCCAGGAATATAATTGATATGCGCCCGCTCAGCCGCGAAATTGACGCTAGCCTGCACGGAAGGCTGACGGTTCAGGATCTTTTCGATCCGCGCCGCACAGGCCGCACAGGTCATGCCCGACAGCGACAGGTCAAGGCTCTGCTCGTCCACGGAAAAGCCCGCGCGGCGCACGGCGGCCACAACAGTCTCGATGGAGGAGGAGGCATTTTCAAAAGCGACCTGCGCACGTTCGGAGGCGAAATTAACGGTCGCACTGACGCCCTCCTGACGGTTGAGGACTTTTTCGATCCGCGCGGCACAGGCGGCGCAGGTCATGCCGCCGACGGGGAAACTGATCGTTTCTGACATCTGGAAAGGGTCCTGTCGGCTAGGGAGACGGGAGGAAAGCTCCACAAGAAATATACCCCATACCCCTATTTTTCAAGTGCAGAAAAAGCAGCTTTTCCACTCCCGAGAACAATCTCGCGATCATGAAAAACACGCAGCGCATCATGATGCGCCACACTGACGCATGTGGTGTGGGGCAAAAAGAAAAGAAGGGCCTCGTAAAGACGACGTTCATTGACGTCGTCCAGAGCAGACGTCGCCTCGTCCAGAAACAGGATTGCAGGCCGGAACAGCAACGCCCGCGCCACCGCCAGACGCTGCTGCTCGCCCGGAGACAGCACAGCATCCCAGTCCGCAGTTTCGTCCAGCCGATGGCCGTATCCCGCCAGATTGACGGCTTCCAGAGCCTGCTGACAGAATGCGGTGTCGTAATGGTCCGGCGTCGCGGGATAGCTCAGCGCCTGACGCAGGGTCCCTGACGGAACATAGCTGCGCTGGGGCAGAAACATGGCCTGTCTCATATTGAAAGAGACCTCTCCCCGCCCGTGACGCCACAGCCCGGCCAGCGCACGCAGGAACGTGCTTTTTCCGGAACCGGACGGCCCACGCACCAGCCAGCGCTCGCCAGCCTGCATCGTCAGATCGCCAATCCGCGCAATCGGCGTCCCATCCGGCAGATCCAGCGTCAGGTCGCGGATCTGCACGACAGGTGTTTCGGAAGCAGAACGTACGATTCCACTTCGGGACGACTGACCGACAACCCGCTCGAACTCGCCCAGACGCTGAAGCACCGAGCGCAGGGTCGCCAGATCGGCATAATTGAAAATGAACCATTCCAGACTGATCCGGACCTGCGTATAGGCCGAATTGATCTGCGAATAGAGCCCGAAACTCAGGGCATGGGCCATCGCTTTGGGGGCGAGCATCAGCCAGAGCGGTATCGTTGCGACTCCGGTATAGAACTCGCTGATGAAATTGACCCGCCACGTGTAGCGCACAACGCTGCGCCAGTTGGTGGCGATGTGGGCCAGATAGCCGGACAGCCGCAACTGCTCTGCATTTTCGCCCCCATAAAAGGCGATCTGCTCGGAATTACGCCGCACATCCATCAGCCCCGCACGCAGATCCGCATCGAAATGCTGCTGGCGGTAGTTCGCGCCGATCAGCGGCGCGCCGAACCGCTCCAGTATCCCGGAAGCCACCAGCGACGTGAGGACCGCTCCCAGAAAAAGATAGCCGGGAATGTGGAAATGATGACCATGCCAGTCGAAGGACAATACCCCCCCGATGTTCCAAAGAACGACCGCGAAAGACAGCAGCGTGGTCACCGCATCAATGGCGTCCAGCCCCAGTTTGAGCGTCTGGACCGTCATCTGGGACAGATCGTCCGCAATACGCTGGTCGGGGTTGTCGGCCCGGTTCGGGCCATGTTCAAGCCGGTAATACGCCTCTTCCGACAGATACTGCCGCAGATAGACTTTCGTGTTCCACAGACGCCACCGCATCGAGAGAACCTGCGTCAGATAGGTCTGTGTCGCATGAACCCCCACGGAACCGAGCGTCACCAGAAGGTAAAATGGCAGCATCCCCAGACAGCGCCCGACCTCTCCTGCAAAGAACGCATCGAAAAACCGGTGATACCAGGCCCCGAACCAGACGGCGGACTGAACGTAGAGTACGGACAGCCCGATGGTCCCGCCCAGAAGGGACCAGGCCCACCACTTCTCTTCGGACTTCCAGTAAGGAAAAAGAACCTTCCAGTCCGCAAGGGAATGTGGCGGGGTTGCGTCGTCAGTAGTTTGCACGAAGCGTCGCCATGAAGCTGCGCGGGGCAGCCGGGAAGTTGAACTGCCACTGACCGCTGGCACGCTCGTAATAATATCGGTTGGTCAGGTTTGTTGCGTTAAGCTGAAGCCGCAGGTGGCGGTTGAACCGATACCCCGCCATGGCATCCAGAGTCATGTAACCGCCCTGGATGGTCGTGGCGTAACTGCCGCGCAGATTGCTGTTCGCATTAATTCCCGCCCCCACGTTCAGGCCTTTGAGAAAACCATCCTGGACATTGTAATGTACCCAGGACTTGAACATGTGGTGCGGTGAGAAAACACCCCCGAAGTCGCTGACCTTCGAGTTCGAAACCTTCGTATCCAGATAGGTATACCCAATGGATACGTCGAGCCCCGGCAGGATCTGGCCATCAACCTGCGCTTCCCAGCCCTGACGGCGGATCGGACCGGTCGTGACGTAGAACTGCGAGTGATATGGGTCCTGCACCGGCTGGTTGATGCTTTCCATCCGGAACAGCGCGGACGAGATGTTCAGGCGTCCGCGGAAATATTCCGCCTTGAACCCGGTCTCGACCTGATTGCCTTCCTGTGGCGCAAGACCGCCCCCACCATAGGTCTGCCTGCCGACGGCCGGCGTGAAAATGCTGGCATAGCTGGCATACCATGAGATGTTCGGCGTGATCTGGTAAACCGTTCCCAGATAGGGGGTGAGCTGCCCGCGCAGATCAGCCTGATTGACCCACTCCCCCTTCGGGGCAGGAGAAATCTTCTGAAGCTTCTCATAGTAGCGTGAAACACGCCCACCCAGAATCAGGGACAGGTGCCGGATCACCTCCAGCCGAAGCTGACCATAGAACCCCCACTGATAGGCATAGTCATCCGTCCCGTATCCATCGGCATTCTGCTTGTAATCAAAGCAGCTTGCCGGAGGCTGGGAAACGGCATTGGTGTTTTCGAGGCTGATATTGTTGTAGATATTGTTGCAGTTCACATTCGCATACTGCGTAATCTGCTCATAGGAATTGTAGTTGAACCCGAACAGCGCATGATGCGTCCTGTTGAGCAGCTTGAAACTGCCCTGAGCATACACATCCGCGGAGCGGGACGTGTTGGAGCCTCTGTACTTGGCAATTCCCTGATCCCGGTACTGAAGCTTTCCGGTCGTGGGACTGATCTTGTTCCAGGGCTCGTTGTAGAAAATATTGTAGTCCTGGTCATAGAACGTGGCGCGGGCCGTCGCCGTCCAGTCCCCCCAGAGCTTCTGTGTGATGGACGCAATCGTCTGCTGCGTCATGTAGTTCGAATACCCCCAGCTCTGGCTCGGGTTCGCATCCCGGTTTCCGGACCACAGCGTATTGGCCGTGGTCAGCGGCAGACCATAATAAGGTGCCGTAATGTCCTGCTGCTGGGCAGCATGAGAGACCATGAACGTCGTCGTGGGCGTGACATCCCACTCCAGTGCGCCATAGGCCTGCCATTTGCGCGAATGGGAGTATTTGTAGAAAAAATGGTTGTCCTGATACAGGTCGGCCGTCCGGAAACGCACCGTCTTGGAGCGGTTCAGCGGAATGGTGATATCCGTATCCACCCGGTAATTGTCAAAACTGCCTACGCTGGCCGACCCGCCCGCGGCGAAGTCCATACCAGGCTTTTTCGTCACCTGGTTGACCACACCACCCGCGCCGCCTCCGCCCTGCAACAGACCGGAGGAGCCACGAAGCACCTCGATCCTGTCATACATTGACAGATCAAAGGCCGCGTTGTTCAGCGTTCCTGCAGCGTTGGGCGTCCCATCAATCGACGTCGTGAGCTGATATCCGCGTGAATAATAATTGGAATTGGCCGTAGAGCCGGGAAAGACGCGGATCCCGTTGATCTGCCGCATCGCATCCGCCATCGTCAGCATGTTGGAATCTTCCATACGCTGCTGGGTGATGACCGAAATGGACTGCGGCACGTCCTTGAGCGCCACGGGGCTTTTCCCCCAGACCTCAACGGCAGGCGCCGTATAGGTGTGGTTGGTCCCCAGAACCTGAATATTTTCTTCTGCCGCTGCGTCCAGATCCTCTGAAGAGCGCGATACGACTGCGGCAGGGGCTGCGGCGGAGACCGCAGCAGGGGCTTTCACAGACTTCGCGGCAGGAGTTTCGGCGCGCCGGGAGACGCCGCAATGCACAGGACGCGGCGCCCTGTGTGTGGCATGGCAGACAGACGGGTGGTTTCTGGCGCGCTCTGCAACCGTATCAGCCAGGGCCGCAGGGCATGCGCCCGCCATCAGGCTGCCCCAGATCAGGGCATGATGGGAAATGGCGGAAAAGCCGAGCCGACGGCGAACTGAAATGCCATGCTGTGTCATAAGGTCTGTCCTAAAGAGACATGCCAGCCCCATGCAACAACCCGTTCCACGAAAAGCGCCGTGTCGCGGCCTGAGACTGGCAATGAAACGCTCCTGTTCAGGAGGAGGCGTGCTCCTGCTTCAGGAAACGACGTCAAATCCCGTGTCTTCGACGACGCCTCTGAACGCTGCGGGCGAAACATGGGCGGGGTCGTAAGAGACCGTCACCTTGCCGCCATCCAGCACGATATCGACGCCCGTTACGCCGTTTACGGCTTCAAGTGCGCGCTGGAGCTTGCCCGAACACCCGTTGCAGGACATGCCCTCGACCGTCATGTGCGCTGTTTCTGTCATGTCACGAAATCCTTGAAAGAGAGAGAAACTCCCCCGTTGACGGGCATATCCACATACGATGCGGGGGTAGGGTTTATATAACTATTCACCATAAAACGATTCTGGCAATAGTTCCTATTCCACGATCACAATATGATATATATACCGCACCGGGGTATGCAATTTTCATATTGCCTCCGAAACAGATTCGACAAGACAATTTTTTCAGACACGGAAAAATAATCTTTTCCGATCCCCCGGCAGGGTATAGGGTCAGATCAGATTCGAACGATGAATCGCTCCGTTTCTCCCCCTTCTGTGGTGATTTCTGATGGTCAGGACACATGCCCGGATCTGGATCGGCCTGCTGGCCTGCCTGCTCATGCAGGTCGGGCTGCTGCTCGGCACATCCACCGCGCAGGCCAGGTCTGAAGCCCCCCACATGGTCATGGCAATGCACCACATGGCCCATCACCGGAAGCCGGCCGCCACGGATTGCTGCAAAACCTCAGCGTTCCATGCCATCCCCCATCCGCAACAGTCTTCCGAAGGCTGCTGCCACACCCATGTGGTCTCAACCGACCCCATGCTGACAACGGCGTCCATCCACCCGTCCGGCCCGGTCCGTGCGACCTCCCAGGCCTTTGCGTCCGGCCTGCAGGGCCGTTTCAGCGGCACGGACTGGATCCCCGCCTCTCCGCCTCCCAAACCCCGCGCGATCTGACACACGCCTGACCGGCGTGGACCCGTCCTGCTGTCTGCAATGGGCATTCAGGACCTGACCTTCTGTCATTTTCGCGGATTTATCCTCATGACCTTTCCGTCCCGCTTCCGGGACGGCCTGACACGACGGCGTTTCGTGACGGGGATCGGCGCAGGCGGCCTTCTGGCGGCCCTGCCCCGGACCTCACAGGCGCTCTCGTCCAAGGCTGCCCCCTCTGGAGGTTCTCCTCTCAGGGCCTCTTCCGGCATTATACCCCCCCACCCCTCCGATCGGTGGAATCTGAAGGTCGGCCACACGCGCATTTCGCTTGATGGCAAGACCATGCACGCCCCGACCGTCGGCGGCACGGTGCCCGGTCCGATCCTGCGCTTCAAACAGGGCGATACCGTCAGCATTAACGTGACCAACACGCTGGATGAACCGACCTCGATCCACTGGCACGGCATCCGCACGCCCGCGAACATGGACGGCGTGCCGGGGCTGAGCTTCGGCGGCATCGCACCCGGCGAGACCTTCACCTACCGCTTCAAACTCCATCAGAGTGGCACCTACTGGTATCACAGCCATTCCGGCATGCAGGAAGCGATGGGCCTGTATGGTGCGATGGTGATCGACCCGCGCCGACCGGACCCGAACGCCTGCGACCGCGATTACGTCATTTTTTTGGGCGAATGGACGGATGTCATGCCCCATGACATCGTCAGCAACCTCAAGATGCAGGACGACTATTACGTCTTCCGCCAGCGCACAGCCGCATCCTTCCCGAAGGAAGCGCGCGAGGCGGGAAGCGCCGGGGCTGCCCTCGCGGACCGTCTGGCCTGGTCAAAAATGCGCATGGCCGCGACCGATATCGCGGACGTCTCAGGCGCGATTTACACCTATACGCTGAACGGCCACGCCCCGGACATGAACTGGAGCGGCCTGTTCAAACCCGGCGAAAAAGTACGTCTGCGCTTCATCAACGGCTCGACCATGACGTTTTTCGACATCCGGATTCCCGGGCTCGAAATGCTCGTCGTGCAGGCTGACGGCAACGACATCGAACCCGTCCCCGTGGACGAGTTCCGCATCGGCGTGGCGGAAACCTATGACGTGATCGTCCAGCCCAGGGACGAGCGCGCCTATGCCATTTTCGCCCAGAGCGAAGACCGCACCGGCTACGCCCGCGGCACCCTCGCCCCGCGCGAAGACATGATCGCCCCCCTGCCCCCCATGGACCCGCGCCCGGTCCGAACCATGGTCGATATGGGCATGGGGAACATGAAGCCCGGCGAAAGCATGAAGGACATGGACATGTCGGGCGATATGTCCGGCATGAAAATGGATGGCGACATGGCCGGAATGGACATGAAAGGCATGGATATGAGCCACATGGCCATGCCGAAGATGGAAGTGGACGATCCCGGCCCGCCACCCATCAATGTCGAAAACCAGATGCGCGCCATGATGCCGATCGACCGCACCGGCAGCCCCGGCGACGGGCTGGAAAACAACGGCCGCCGCGTCCTGAACTATAAGCAGCTCCGCGCCACGCGCCCCGGAGCGGATCTGCGACCGCCGACGCGGGAAATCATCCTGCATCTGACCGGCAACATGGACCGCTACATCTGGGGCTTCAACGGCCGGAAATTCTCGGAATCCGGTCCGATCCGCCTCAAACTCGGCGAACGGGTGCGTTTCACGCTCATCAACGACACCATGATGGAACATCCGATCCATCTGCACGGTCTGTGGAGCGAGCTGGAAAACGGTCAGGGCGATTACCGCCCCTACAAGCACACCATCATTTCCCAGCCGGGCTCGAAGCTGAGCTATCTCGTGACGGCCGATACCCCCGGCATGTGGGCGTATCACTGCCACCTGATGTATCACATGGATCTGGGCATGTTCCGCACGGTGATCGTGGCATGAAACACGCCCTTTCCCTCACGGTTCTGTCCGTTCTCGCCCTGTCCGGCACGGCCCGTGCCGACCAGACGGTCTATCACGCCGCAGATGCGCCGGAAGCGACACCCGTCGTCTATATCGGCAACATCAAACCCTCGATGGATCAGGGCACCTGGCTGCACGGCATTTTCAACCAGCTTGAAGGCCGATATGCGCCCGGCGGCACCGATTTCCGCTGGGATGGCGAAGCCTGGTTTGGCGGGGACTACAACAAGATCTGGCTCAAATCCGAAGGCACGCTCGAAAAGGGCCGCCTGAGTGATGGCGATCACGAACTCCTCTATACGCGCTCCATCTCGCCCTACTGGAACCTTCAGGGCGGCGTGCGGATGGACCTTGATGACGGCCCGACCCGCACCTGGGGCGCGTTCGGCATCGAAGGTCTGGCACTGTACGAGTTCGAGTTCGAGGCCACGGCCTATGTCAGCGACCGCGGACGTTTCGCCGCCCGCGTGGAAGGCTCTTACGACTTCCTGCTGACCAACCGCCTGATCCTTCAGCCGCAGGCCGAGTTCAATTTCTACACAAAATCCGACACGGGACGGCAGGCTGGCGCCGGTCTGTCGGACGTCGATGCCGGTCTGCGCCTGCGATACGAACTCTGGCGGAAATTCGCGCCCTACGTGGCCGTGACCTACTCCGGATATCTCACCCAGGCCCGCCGGATCGCCCGTGACCAGCACGACGACACCGGCTCCGTCCGCTTCAGCCTCGGCGTCCGAAGCTGGTTCTGATTCCAACATCCCATAAAAGAAAGTCACACATCATGCGCAAGACCCTCCTCGCACTGGGCATCCTCTTCACAACCGTCGCAGCCTATGCCGATCCGTCCATGCCCGGCATGGACATGAGCCATATGGATATGGGCGGCAAAAGCACCATGACCATGTCGTCCCCCAAAACACAGGACCCGATGGCCGGACTGAACATGGATCAGCAAATGGCCCTGTGCGCGCGTCTGGAGACGCTCAGCAAACAGAACAATCCGCTGACGCCGAAAATGAAGCAGCAGCACGCCGCCTGTCAGAAAATGGACATGGGCATGACGAGCCAGTCCGCACCGGGCGAAACGCTGGACCGCTGAAGGCGCGGATTTTTCAGCGCATCATTCGGCGGACGACCTGGAGAAGCTCGTCAATCGCGTCTTCTCCACCGTCTTCCTGCACCGCCCGGCGCACGCAGCCATTGGCATGGGAGGACAGGATCTGGATCGACACACCATCCAGAGCCGACTTGATGGCGGAAATCTGGGTCAGGATATCCACGCAGTAGCGGTCGTTCTCGATCATGTTGAGAACACCGCCGACCTGCCCCTCAATCCGGCGAACGCGGTTCGTCAGGGCCTTCTTGCGGGGCTGCTCGACACGGCGGCCGTCATCGTCCAGCGGCGCACAGTTCTCGCAGACATCCACTGCATGTTCTTTCTGGGATAGTGCCATTCCTGGATCCGCCCTTTAGTCAGACATCCGAACATCACCCTGTGGGTCCATGTCCGCCCATCCGGGCCCGCCTCCTGAGCGCACCCATAGGGCGTGTGTATGCCCCGCTGCGCCGGGAATTGCCAGTCCGCAGACGCCCATCTGCCTTTTCCCGATCGAAAAAACCGAGTCTCCCGTAGGGAAACGGGCGTTCTGTTCTGCCGGAAGAGGCGAATATTCCCTTTTTGTTTGGGATGTTGGTCCGCAACAGCCCCCATCAACGCGGATTTTCGTAAAATTTATTATAAAATCCGGTAATTTTCTCCAGTCCCGCATAGGACCCCGGACAACGCTTGATGCAAATCATTCTCACTCCCCTTCCCGGACGGGCCGGATGCGCCTATCTAGAACAGAGGCCGGAGCCCGTGAGCTTCCGCCACACCACCGGGGTACGGAACTGATGTTGTATCTGGATACACTGCCCAAGGGCGGACATGCCGTGATCGAAAAGGTCGAACAGCGTGCGCCCCTGGACCCGATCGCCACACGCCTCGGCGAGCTGGGTTTCGTCCCCGGCGAGGCCGTACAGGTTGTCGCGACCGGTCCGATGGGCAGAGATCCGATTGCCGTGCGTCTGGGCTCGTCACGCTTTGCCCTGCGCCGCGGTGAAGCGGCCCGCGTTGGCCTGCGGACCGTTTCCTGACACCCCATGAGTGTAACCGCCTCTCCGCAGACACCCGCCTCCCCTCTGCATATCGCCCTCGTCGGAAATCCGAACTGCGGCAAAACGTCCCTGTTCAACCAGCTGACGGGCAGCCGCCAGAAGGTCGCCAACTATGCGGGCGTCACGGTCGAGCGCAAGGAAGGGTTCTTCACAACACCCCATGGCCGCGCCATCCGCGTGCTCGACCTGCCGGGCGCCTACAGCCTTGATTCAACCAGCCCGGACGAAGATGTCACACGCGATGTCTGTCTCGGACGCCATCGGACCGAACCCCGCCCCGAAATGCTGGTGGCCGTCATCTCGGCGACCAATCTGCGTCTGCACCTGCGTTTTCTGCTGGAACTGAAGCAGCTCGGCCTTCCCGTCATCGTCGCACTGAACATGATGGACGAAGCCCGCCGTCACGGACTTCAGATCGACGCAGCCGGATTGCAGGCCGATCTGGACATGCCCATCGTCCCGGTCGTCAGCCTCAATCGTGCGGGCGTGATGCCGCTTCTTCAGGCGCTGGATCTCCCCCTCCCGCCCGCGCCCGTACCCCTTCCGGCGGGGCTCGACCCGCATATGGAAGTCCGGCGCCTGCTCGCAACCCATGTCGTCGATCCCGCCGCTGGAACAGACCGCCTGACAGATCGGCTGGACCGCGTATTCCTGCATCCCGTCTGGGGGCCGGTCATCCTTCTTGCCGTCCTGTTCGTCATGTTCCAGACCGTCTTCGCCTGGGCGCAGCCGCTCATGGACGGGCTGGACAGCGGGATCTCCACTTTCGGGCAGATCGTCCTCAAGCCCCTGCCGGATGGCATTCTGCACAGCCTTCTGGCCGATGGCGTTCTGGCGGGTGCGGGCACCGTCATCGTGTTCCTGCCGCAGATCCTCATCCTGTTTTTGTGGATTCTGGCCCTTGAGGAATCCGGCTATCTGCCGCGCGCCGCCTTCCTATTGGACCGGCTGATGGCGCTGGCCGGGCTGAGCGGACGCTCCTTCATTCCTCTGCTGTCGAGCTTCGCCTGCGCCATTCCCGGCATCATGGCCGCCCGCACGATCCAGAACCCGCGCGACCGTCTGGTCACGATCCTGATCGCGCCGCTCATGACCTGCTCGGCGCGTCTGCCGGTCTATACGCTGCTGATCGGCGCGTTCGTGCCACATCATACAGTGCTCGGAATTTTCGGGCTTCAGGGACTGGTGCTGTTCGGGCTTTACGCAGTCGCCATCATCAGCGGCGTGATCGCCGCACGGGTCATGACGCGGGGCGTGAAGTCCGAAGAACATCCGCTGCTGCTCGAACTGCCGTCCTATCGCCGCCCGAACCTCAGGAGCCTCGCGCTCGGACTGTGGCAGCGCGCGGTAATGTTCCTCTCCCGCGTCGGCACGATTATTGTCTCGCTGAACGTGCTGCTCTGGGCGCTGTCGAGCTTCCCGCTTCCGCCCGCAGGCGCTCCGGGTGCCGCGATTGATTACAGTCTGGCGGGCCGGATCGGCCATCTGATGCAATGGGTGTTCGCACCCATTGGCTTCAACTGGCAGATCTGCGTCTCGCTCATCCCCGGCCTCGCCGCGCGTGAAGTGGCGGTCAGTTCACTGGCCACCGTCTACGCCATCGGGGCCACGGATGACGGGGCGGCCGACAAACTCCTACCCCTGCTCTCGACGCAATGGAGCATGGCCACTGCGTTTTCACTGCTGGCGTGGTATGTCTATGCCCCGCAATGCATTTCGACGCTGGCTGTCATGCGTCGGGAAACCGGGTCCATCAAAACCGTTCTGTGGGCTGCGGCGTATCTGTTCGGTCTGGCCTATCTGGCCGCGTTCCTGACCTATCACATCACCCGCGCCATTACGGGAGTTCCCTGATGCTTGAACTTGCTATTGCCGTCCTGATCGTCTGCGCGGCCGCCATTTACTGGTACGCCCGCCTCTTTCCCGCCCGATGGGGCAAAGTGCGGACGGCCGTCGGCCTCTCCGCCCCGCAACCCACAATCGGCAAGGGCTGCGGCGGCTGCTCGGGCTGTGACCGCGCGGGCAAAGGTGGCTGCCACTAAGGCAGCCACCCCCATTCTCAGGCCTTCTGCAGGCCCGGATTGCCACGCTCAACCGCAAAGCTGGCATAGGTGGACAGCCTACCCCCCGGCACCATGACCCGATCAATGGTCTTCAGATCGGCATGCCAAACTTCCGGCCCCACATCGCACAGAACGTAACCGCGCTTGTCGGTCGTGGCTTTCAGATGCGGGTTCTCGCTGCGGGCGATGCGGCTGAAATGATCGTCATCGCCCAGACCATCCGCTCCCGATGAAATGGACGTCGCGAGAAACTCCACCGAAACCGGTTTGCCGCGCCCCGGCTCGATCAGCAGATCTCCGGCGAAGTGCCGATGCGCGTCTCCGGTCACGTTCACCACATTGCCTGGGCAATGCGTGTCGATGAAGTCCAGCAGGCGCTTGCGGCTGTAAAGATAGCCCGACCACTGGTCCATGCTGTAGGTCAGCTCTGAATGGGCGGACTTCCGATGCGCCAGATCCATGACCATGACCTGATGCGCCAGCAGGTTCCATTTCGCATCCGACCGCCCCAGACCCTCAAACAGCCACTGCTCCTGTTCCGCGCCCATCATGGTGCGCTCGGGAGACCAGACGTCCTTGCCCTGCGCGGCATTTGTGTCACCATACGCCTGATCGCTGCGGTACTGGCGCGTATCCAGCACGAACATGTTCATCAGATCGCCAAAGGTGAAGCTGCGATAGAGCTGCATGTGGCTGCCATCGGGAATGGACGTCGCCCGCAGTGGCATGTTCTCGTAATACGCCTGTAGTCCGACCGCACGGCGCAGACGGAAAATCTCCGGCGGCGTGCCGTCCTGATCCGTATCGCCAGCCCAGTTGTTGTCGATCTCGTGGTCGTCAAAGCTGACAATCCACGGTGTCGCCGCATGGGCGGCCTGAAGATCCGGGTCCAGCTTGTACTGGGCATAGCGGCGGCGATATTCGTCCAGGGAGTAACATTCCGGCCCGACATGACGCCGCAGAACATGCGCCTTGCGCCCGTCGATATCCCGCAGATGATCGCCGCTATCCGCGCCTTCGTAAATATAGTCGCCATAATGGAACACAAAGTCGATCGGCTCATTCGCGATGGCGCGCCAGGCGGTGTAGTAGCCATATTCGTAATGCTGGCAACCTGCGGCTGCAAAGCGCACGCGCGACAGCGGTGCACCCGGCATCGGCAGCGTACGCCCCCGGCCAACCGGGCTCTGATAGCCTGCGATGTGAAAGCGGTACCAGTACGGCCGGTCCGGCCTCAGCCCCGCAACCTCGACATGAACCGAATGGCCAAGCTCCGGATGGGCGAGCGCCTGTCCGCTCTGCACGGGTTTCGAGAACGTTTCGTTCTCGCTGACTTCCCATCCCACCAGAACCGGTTTGAGAGCCTCCATGCCGCCTGCCTCTTCCAGCGGGTCGGGTGCAAGGCGCGTCCACAGCACCAGACCGTCCGAAGCCGGATCGCCGGAGGCCACGCCAAGCTGGAACGGAGTGGCCGTGAAAGTCGGATTTTTATCCAGATCGCGCGGGACGGCAGCCCGCAGCGCACGGACGCGCGTCGAGAGGAGGAGACCCGCACCAAGGCCGGTCAGCAGGCTTCTACGTTTCATGAACACCATGCAGCAGTTCTTTCCTACGAAGCCCGGCTCCCTGCGGAACCGGGCTTCCAGAGGTCTTTGGACACACGCCCTCCGCTCTGTGGACACATGAAATGAAGATTTGCCCACTCCCCCAAACGCCATTTCATGAAACTGTCACGAATACGGCCGTGCGAATTCCCTAAACGCTGTTGCGCCGCAGCCCGGAGGGGGTCTTCCAAGGCGTGGTGATTCGGAAACATCCAGAAACGGGAACATGGATGCGCTGTCAGCAGGAATGGTTGCGCCTTTATCGCAGGGTGCGTTCCCGGACCCGTCGGGATGATGCGGACGACCACCTTCAGAACGCTCTCATGAGCTATTTCGAGCGCCCCGAAGGCAGCGTTCAGCATCAGGATGCCTACATCACCCGAAGCGCCGTGAATTCCTCGCTCAACGCGATCCGTCGCGAACGGCAGGGATATGTACAGGCGGCAGACGACTTCGAGACGCTCGTCAATGTCGCTGATCCCGCGCCCTCGCAGGAGGACATTTACGAATCAACACAAAGACTGGCGCATTTTCATGAAGGCTGCGAACAGCTTCCGGACCGGACCCGACAGATCTTCCTGATGAACCGTGTTGAAAAAATGAAGTACAGCCATATTGCGCAATCGCTGGCGATCAGTGAAAGCAGCGTTGAAAAACATATCGCAAAGGCGCTGATCTTCCTTTCAACATGGATGGATCACTGAAATACCGATCTGATGGATGTCATCAAACTCCGTGCGGCAGAATGGATTGCACGCCTCCATGCTGAGGACTGCACGCCCCTCGACCATGACATGTTCCGCGACTGGCTGGCGAGCGATCCCCGGAACGGACCGGTTTTCGAACATCTGACGGAACTGTGGGAACTCTCCGGAGGCGCGCGCACGCCCCACGTCGTTGCAAAACCGGTTCAGACCGTCCGGCGCCCCGTCCTCAGTCGGCGTCATGCGCTGGCCGGACTGGTGGCAACGGTCTTTCTGGCCGTTCCCCCGTGGGAGGGCGCACATGCGCGCCGGATCGAGGAGACCGGGATCGGAAGCATCCGCGATGTCCACCTCACGCCCCGGACGGATTGCCGCCTCGACACCCAGACGCGCCTCGTAGTGGGGCCGAACGGACAGCAGGCGCGGCTGTGTCACGGGCAGATCCTGCTCTCGGTTGCAGGGCCGGACCCGTTTCATCTTTCCGCCGATGGCATGACGGTACAGCTTCATGACCAGACCTCCGCCGATATCCGCATCAATCGCGGCAATACGGAAGTCACGGCCATCCGGGGCAAGGTGTTCCTGACCGCCGCAACCCTGCGTGAAACGGGACGCTGGGTGATGCCCGGACAGCGCCTGCGGATGTATCGCAACGGAGGCTGGAATATTGATTACCCCGATCTGGAGACGCTGCTCTCCTGGCAGGGGGGCGAACTGGTGTTCCGCAACCAGCCGCTGGCGGACGTCATTCAGGAAATCAACCGCTACGCTTCACGCCAGATTGTCCTGTCCGCGCCGCGCCTGGCGTCGCAGCGCCTGAGCGGCGTGTATCACGTGCGTCAGGGGGATGCGTTTTTGCAGATGCTCCCGCATCTGCTGCCCCTGCGGATCCGCCCGGCCCACAACACGGATGAAATCATCGCTTTGTGACGTTTCGATGAAAACCGCTGCATAACGCTGAGGTTTTTGGTTTTTCATCTGTCTTCCTGTTGAGACCGCTTTCAGGCCCGACGACAGGAAACGAGCCCCATGACCCCGCCCTCCCGTTACCCCCGCCGCACCGTTCTGCTTCTGTCGGCAGGCGCGACCATTCTGACGCCCTCGCTGTCCAGCGCTTTCGCCGCACCCGCTGCTCCGGTGCACATCGCGCCGCAGTCCATGGCGCAGGCCCTCGTGACGCTGGGGCATCAGACGGGCCGCAACATCATCTTCACCTCCGATGCCGTGGCCCATCTGCGCGCCCCTGCCGTGGACGGCACGCTGTCACCCGACGATGCGGTCAGGCGCCTGCTGCGGGGAAGCGGACTGAAGGCCGAGGCCATGCCGGATGGCGGCGTCATCATCCGCAAGGACCCCTCCGCGCGCCCAAAGTCGCAGCGCCTGCGTGAAGCGCAGGCGCATGACATCGAACAGATCGTCGCCACCGGCCACCGCACACGCTCGGTCATGAGTGTCAGCGGCGACGAAATGCAGACGCTCATGCCGGGCCAGAGCCCGATGCAGGCGCTGGATCTGCTGCCGGGTGTCACGTTCACCAACGTCGATCCCTGGGGGAACAACGAACAGAACTCCAGCATCTACGTCCATGGTTTCAACCAGAACCAGCTCGGCTACACGATGGACGGCGTGCCGCTCGGCGCCGGGGCTTACGGCAACTATAACGGCCTGTCCCCGCAGCGCGCAGCGATCAGTGAAGACATCGGATCGACATCCCTGTCGTCAGGCGCCGGTGCGCTGGGCACGGCTTCGACCAGCAATCTGGGCGGGACAATCGAATTCACCACGCGCGATCCGAAGCAGAAGGCTGGTGCCACAATCAACCAGACCTTTGGCAGCTATTCCACATTCCGGACATTCGCGCGGGTCGATACGGGCAATTTCGGCAACGGCAATTCCGCCTATATGGCGTTTGCCCGTCAGGACGCCCGTCCGTGGAACCTCGGCAATGCCAACCGGCAGGGCGGTTATCAGGTGAACGGAAAATTCGTCCATAAGGGCGAAAACACAACCATCACCGCCTATTTCGACTGGCAGAACAAGGCCGAGCCGAACACGCAGGGTCTGACCGCCCCGACCGACCTGTATGCCCGTGGGGCCTTCTTCCCGGATCTGAACGCCGCCATGGCAGGATACCCGGCTGAAAGCTCCACCAAAGCCGGACCGGCAACGCCGAACAACAAATATTACTTCTCCGCCGCCCAGCGAACCGATTACCTGACCTATCTGAAAATTTCCCACCGGTTCTCCCCGAACCTGAACTGGGACAACCAGCTTTACTTCCACTATGACGACGGTGCAGGCGTTGTCGCGACTTCCATCCGCACGAACGCGATCCTGACGATCCTCGGCTCCTATCTCGACCCGACCGGCACAAAATACATCAAGAACGGACAGTTCACCTACAGCGTCGCAGGTATTGATCCGAAGGTCTGGAACGCCACGGGAGGAACGGGTTTCGCCGTCCGCACCACGGAATACAGCGATTATCGCGGCGGCCTGACCAGCACGCTGCATTATCGTCTTGGCCATCACAACATCGAGCTGGGTGGCTGGTATGAGCGCAACAACAACGAGCAGGGCCGCTACTGGTATCCGCTGACGCAGAATGACACGCTGACGCCCTATACACGCCCGACCAACCCGCTGTTCACGCAGTGGAACAACGCGTTCTACACCAACACCTTCGTCACGCATCTTCAGGACAGTTGGAAGGTGACGTCACGCCTGACGCTGACGGCGGGCTTCAAGTCCGAGATGGTCTATACGAACGGCACCCTCCCGGTGGCCGCCCTGCCGCAGTCCCTCGCCTCTTCGGTGAAGGGAGCGAAAACGATCGTCGATACCAGCACCCACACCGTCGCGGGCGGCACCATTCCGTCTTACAAACCGTTCCTGCCCGCCTTCGGTGCGTTGTGGAACGTCACGCAGCACGAACAGCTCTTTGCCAATATTCAGGAAAACATGAACTCCTTCGCCGCCACCGGCTACGGCTCGACGTCTCCGTGGGCCGTGTCCGATCAGGCAGATTTCGAGAAGTTCAAGCGCAGCGGCAAGCCGGAAACGTCCTGGACCTATGAAACCGGCATCCGCACCAGCCATCCGATCAATACGCGCATCCTGACCGGAATCAGCGGACAGCTCGAATATTATCACGTCGATTTCTTCAACCGCCTCGGCACCATTTCACCGCCGGGTCAGGGCATTTCAGGCGTCGGCAATACGGTGGCGAACCTCGGCAGCGTCTCGACAAACGGCATGGACATGTCGTTCACTCTGCGCTTCGGACCGCATTTCTCGATCTATGATGCCGTGTCCTATGTCAGCAGCATTTACGGCAATGACTTCATGGATGGCGCGACGCTCTATGCCACCAAGGACAAGAAGGTTCCGGCCATTCCGGCATGGTCCGACAAGTTCGCCGTCAACTACAATCAGGGCGGCTTCAATGCCCAGTTCAGCGGCAGCTATATGGGCGTCCGTCCGGGGACCATCACCAACAGCGTCATGGTGCCACCGCGCGTGCAGCTCGCCTTCAGTTCCAGCTACACGTTCCACCAGATCCCACACATGAACAGTCTCAAGCTCCAGTTCAACGCCAGCAACCTGACGAATGCGCGCTCCTGGTCCACGATCGCCGCCGGCGACGCCAACACCTATACCGGCTACCCCACGGCTCCGCGCATGTTCTTCGGGACAGTGTCCGCAGCCTTCTGAACACAACACACCCCTTCCCCGCTTTCTCCGGGGAAGGGGCACAGGTTTCAGGAACGCGCCGGCAACTGGCTGAGCTGCCAAACGCTTTCGGAGGCCGGGCACCGCCCTTTCAGGCCCCCTTCGACCTCCCGGTTTTCCAGACGCCTGATCTCGTAAGCCTCTCCGTAAACTTCGCGCACAAAGGCCTCGTCCACGGAAAACGGCGGTCCCTTCAGGCAGGACTGATCATAGGCCAGCGTCACGAGCAGTTCCGACACGGGGCCGGTCAGGGCAAGAAGACCGGCGACATAAGCCCGGCGCAGATCTTCTGGCAGGGCAATCAGCGCGGCACGGTCATAAATGGCCTCCACCGGGCCAAGGACCTCCGACGTCAGATCGAAAATATTGCCTGCAAAAACGCTGATGGCACCGGCTGAGAAACACCGGAGCAAACCTGCCTGCACAACATCGGGCGTGACGCCGAGATCATCGAAAAAACGCCTGACCGCGATATCGCTGAGTTCACATCCGATCACCCGATACCCCTGCCCCGCAAGCCAGACCATGTCCTGACTCATGCCGCACAGAGGCACAAAAATCCGCGCTCCGGCAGACAGGTCCAGCGCGGCGATATGGCGGGTCAGAAGCGGATTGGCCCCCGCTTCATGAAAGCCCGTCTCACCGCGTTCCCATTTTTCCTGCCAGAAAACGGCATTCGACGCGACATCCATAAATCCGGCTTTCTCCCTGCTTTTCACGGCTGAGACTGCGCCGCCCTGCACGGGAGAAGCAATGGCATGTGCTGGAAAAATGTGAGAAAAGCCCCCCATGGTCATGCTCACCCCCTCCCAGCGGCAGGCGCTCGATGAAATCATTGCCGCCCATGCCGCAGGCCTGCCGACGCATCTGCTGACGGGATATGCGGGCAGCGGCAAAACGACGCTGATGCAGGCCGTCGCCCGGCATTTCATGGGCGAGAAAAAGGTGGTGGTCATCACAGCCCCCACCCACAAGGCCACCGCCGTCCTGCGCTCCAAAGTAGACCGGGACGTCGATTGCCGCACGATCCAGAGCCTGCTGAGCCTCCAGCCCTCCTCGCAGGGCACGACCACAACCCTCGTGCGCTCCAAGCGGCCGCAGACGATCGCCGATGGCATCGTGATCGTCGATGAATGTTCGATGCTTTCGGCGGAACTGATGAACTGGATCCGCGATCTGCTGCGCTACTGCTTCGTGCTGTTCGTAGGCGACCCGGCACAGCTTCCGCCTGTTGGAGAAGCCGCCTCCCCCTCGTTTTCCGTGCCCTCCCGCTCCCATCTCGACACCGTCGTACGACAGGCGGCAGGCAATCCGATCCTCGAAGCCGCGACCCTCATCCGCCAGAGTCAGGGCAGTGAAGCCGACTGGAGCTGGGTCCGCGATGCCCGTCAGGAACAGACCGGCCTGTTCCTGCCCAAGGATGTGGAAAGCTGGGTCCGCAAGGCGTTCCTGTCCGATGCGTTCGACGCCGATAACGACTGGTGCCGCTATCTGTGCTGGACGAACGCACGGGTGCATCAGATCAACCGGATGGTCCGGCTCTGGCGTTATGGCGGCGAGACGCCCACGCCTTTCATGCCCGGCGAGCGTGTCGTGTCCCGCGCGCCTTTCTCCGTCCAGCAGGAAGAAAGCGGCCCCCGTCAGGCCATCGCCACGAACGAGGAAGTCCTCGTCATGCACATCAAGCCCGGTCGGCTGTCCTACAAGTTCGAGCTGTGCAAGGACGTTCCAGCCTGGGTGGCCGATCTGGCGTCATGGGAAGTCACGCTGCTAACGATGGCGGGCGAGGAAATCACTGGCCATATCGTGCAGAACCCGAAAGATCTGGAGGCCGTGGACCGGCGTCTGGTGCAGGAAGCGAAACAGCAGCACCGACGCTGGAGTCACCGTTTCGCCTTCCACAACGCCCTGCTCCAGCTTCAGGCGATCTATGCCATGACGGTCCATACGGCGCAGGGCAGCACGTTCAAAAACGTGTTCGTGGATCTCGGCGACATCGGCCGTCGCGCCCGGCAGAACCCGCTGGAGACGCAGCAGCTCTGCTATGTGGCGGTCACGCGCGCGACGGACATGGTGTTCCTCGTCAACACGGCGGGTCTTTCCGCACAATAGGCCGCGACGCCCAGAGCGACGCCAGAATGGACCCTGAAACATTGTGCCAGACCGAGAAAACCGCGCCCGGAAGTGCGGCCAGCGGGGAAAAGTAAAGACGCCCCAGCGTGGCGGCCAGCCCCGAATTCTGCATCCCGACTTCCAACGCCAGCGTCCGGCAGACACTTTCGTCAAACCCGAGCAAACGGCCGCCCCAGTAGCCCCCCAGAAGCCCGACCCCGTTATGCAGGATGACAGCCAGCAGCATGATGGGACCGGCCTCCTTCAGAGACGGCCCCACACCGGCCACGATCGCTCCGATAATGAGCAGGATCGACATCATGGCCACCAGCGGCAGAGCCGGCTCGACGCGTCGTACCGCCCGATGACAGAAAGTATTGAGAACAACACCAGCCAGAACGGGAAGTGCCACCATCGTCACGATACTGCGAAACAGCGCCCAGCTATCCACCGCAACGCCCGCCGAGACATAGAACCGCACCAGAAGCGGCGTCGCAACGATCCCGACGAGCGTTGAAAACGCACTGATGCTGACGGAAAGCGCAACATCCCCACGTGACAGATAGATCATGACGTTGGACGCCGTACCACTCGACACGCACCCTACCAGCACCATGCCCGTCATCAGCGCAGGCGACAGTCCCAGCAGATGCGCGATCCCCCACGCCGCAAGCGGCATGACGAGATAGTGCAGCCCCACCCCTGCCAGAACCGGCGCGGGCCTGCGGAGAATTCGCCCGAAATCGGCCGGGGTCAGGGAAACGCCCATCGTGAACATGACGAACGCCAGAAGCGGCGTGATGACGGGAACGAGTGTCAGAAACGGTCCGGGCAGGAGAAGGGCAAGCCCGGACACCACAATGGCCCAGAGCGGAAAAAGACGCGTCATCACTGCAGCAGAATCATTTCGGAAAAGCATTTTTCAGGAGACATATCACCCGACATCATGGAGATAACAAAAACGTTCCTATGCAGGAAGCCCGCGGATCCGTCACCTTTTTCCATCACAGACCCAAGGAATACCCAGCCTGAAAAATGCCATTAACCTCAAGGTAAGGTCGGGATGTCTTTATTATCCCCTTGAGGAATCGAAGACTGTCTATCAGCTTTTTCGGGAGTGGCCCGTGCAGCCTGTTCAATAACCCATGCATCATCAATGACTCCTGATCCGCCTACTCTGCTTGGGTACAGCACGGTTATTTTCCTGCTTCTGGGCATTCACTTCATCCTGGCCGAGTTTTCCGGCAGACGATGGTCCCGCATGGCGTGGTATGGAGCCCCGTTCTTTCTGGGGGCGGTCTCCGGCCTGTTCTCGACTGTCCAGTCCCTTCTGCCGGGACAGTGGGGACCACGGATGATCTCCCTGTTCATGATCATGGCCTACGGAGCCGCATGGCAGGCCATGCGTATCATACTCGGCTACCGCCCGCGGCTTCTGCCGGTCCTGCTGGCCTGCTTCATCTTCTTTGTCCTTTCTGTACTTTCTGCCCGAACAGGGCTGTTCCATGTGCTCAGCACGGCCTTTCGCCTGACCACGCTTGCCCTGCTCCACGTTTTCGCAGTTCGGGACCTCAGACATCCCACCCAGATCAGAACGCCCGCACGACGCAGCTTACAGAAGCTTCTGACCCTCTATGCAGGGTTTTATTTTCTGCTGGTGGCGCTCGTTGTGTGGATGCCGGCCCCGCTGGGCGCTGCTCCGGCCACCATCTGGGCGGTTGCGAGTTATAATTTCCTGACCGTCATCGAAGTGGCGCTGTTCGCTCTGGGCATGATCGCCATCCCCTGGGAGCAACTGGCCTTCCAGCAGCAGGAACTGATCCTTCAGGACCCTCTTTCAGGAGGCGGCAACCGCCGGGCCTTTCAGGCATGGCTGGAAAATGACGGAAAAAACTGCGCCCACGAAGCGCTTCTCATGGTCGATATCGACCATTTCAAAAACATCAACGACGTGCATGGCCACGCGATCGGGGATCAGATCATCATCGCCATGGGTCGTGTCTGTAAAGATCTCCTTTACCCCACAACAACACTGTTCCGCATTGGCGGAGATGAATTTGTCGTTGTTTTCCAGTGTGGCAGTGTTGACGAGATGCTCGCAACGGCCCAGCGCCTCCGCAACGCTTTCTCAGCCGAAACGCATGTGATCGGAGAGGAAGGCATCACTGCAACACTCAGCATCGGCGCGGCCCTGTGCCCCGGGACGGGTATCAGCCGGACAGATCTTCTGGCCCGGGCCGATAATGCCCTTTATGCCGCCAAGCAGACAGGCCGAGACCGCGTGGTGCATTTCGCACACGAAGAAAATCCTTCCCCGCCTGACATTTCCGACACGTCCCCACCATGCCCCTGACGGTCCGGATCTTCACTCTTTCCTGAGTGCTGCAGCCCCGACTTCGGCAGTTGTAAGCAGAAGCTCCCTGTACCGGGCCAACCCGGCCCAGCCCAGCGCGACGAGCAGCGCCGCAACCGAGAAGGTCGCAACCCAAACCGGAATTGCCGTGGAGGCACGCTCCGCAACACACACACCCAGCACCATCGGAGGCAATACAAACCGGAGAGCCCGTGTCCTCTGAAGCCATGCAGGTTTCTGAAGGCGCGCAAAACGCAGCATTTTCGGCTCATGACAGGCCTGCAGCAGCAGAAACAGGCTCCATAGAAATATGCACAGAGCGATCATCACAGCCGGCGCGCCATCTGAAATGAGACGAAGGCCAGAAACAGCGCCACCAGATCCGTTGCGGCGAAAACCGTCGGGACATGAAAAAACGCAAAACCCGGTCGGGTCGCAAGGTCTAGTGGGGTCAGGAAAAAACCCAGTCCTCCCAGACAGAAAAGCTGGATTTTCCAGCCCTGAAGCGGACGACCAAGAAGACTCCATGCCATTCCGGAAACGACACTGAGCACCCAGACAGCCAGAAAAACGTGCCCTTCAGCCAGTGGGCGGTCTGGCAAAGAGATGGGCAACAGACGGTTGGCCCAGAAAAAAGCAAGCGCGCCCATCGGCAGCCCCACAACGCTGCCAATGGCCAGCCCCTCGGCGATCCGGAACATGATCCGCTCCCCCGACTGACGGCGACGTTTCATCAGGAAAATGATGGACCCGCTCGCGAACATGACGGCGCCCATGGCTCCCGAGAGGAAATACAGCCACCGCATACCCACTCCCGTCCAGCGCGCATAATGCAGCCCTTTCAGAACCTGTTCCGTATGGGTGATGGCGCCGGGCAGCAGGACATGACGCAGAACATGACCGTCCACCGGGCTGAAATCGACATGCTCGCGCGTCAACAACGGGCCAGAAGAGTCAGTCCGCGAGACGAGGATGGTCTGCGGCTGGAACAGGATATATCCGGTCTGGCCGGCCCCAATCGTACGTTCAGCCTCCGCCACGAGCGGAGCCAGCGGCGGAAAAGCTTCTGGGATTGGAACGGCTGGTTTTTCGGGCCTGTGAGCCGCAGACGGAGCAGAGACCCGAAAAGCGTTTTCAAGGGATGCGAGATAGGACACGGGCGGAAAAAGCGTCCGTGCACGGATGAAGGTCCCGCTATAGGCCATGAGGAGAATGAACGGCAGGAACACAACAGCCGCCACCACATGCACGTCCAGCCATGCCCGCAGCCTGGCGGCAAAAGGACGCAGGAGCATCAGATCCGAGACAAGCCCCTTCAGGTGGATGATGATGCCCGAGCCGATCGTCAGCAGAAGCGCCAGACCCGCAAACGCAACAACCGTTTCTCCGTAAACGCCGGAACGCATCGTGTAATGCAGGTCGTAAAAGAACGTTCCCCCCGCCGTCGCACGGACATTCAGACGCTCTCCGGTCTGTGGATTGTACGGAACGGTCAGGAATTCATGCCCGTCATGATGCTCAAGACGCAGATAGGGATCCCGCGCGGAAGGCAGAGTTACGAACGGCTTTTCGCCCTGCGCGAGCAGGTCGTGCACGGCCGGGAGCACATGGTCCAGAGACCGGGGAGAAAATGCAGCGGTCTGCGGTGGAGCTTCGGGCTGGAGCCATCGCGTTAGTTCGGTGTCGAACACCGCCAGACAGCCTGACGTAAAAACGCAGAACAGCAGAAGCCCTGCGGCAAAACCGACCCAGGCATGCAGCCATCCCATCCGGGTGCGGAGCGTATCCTGCATCAGGAATGCAACAGGACGGCCAGAAGGGCCACAACGCCGACGGCCCCGGCAATGATCCCACCGCGCAACGGATTGGATGTTCCGAAAGCCAGCAGAAACAGCAGAGGAAACGCGGCAACGGCAATCATCTGCCCCAGAACCGTCGCATCATGCCGTACGGAGGGGCCCCATTTCAGGGCGCCCAGCGTGATGAAATGCGCCGCCATCCAGACCAGCACAAAAACCGCTACCGCACGCCAGATCCACCGATGCGCTGGCGATGACATACGGCCCCCGGAACGACGGGGGCGTACGACTGTGGAGGCTTTGACGGTCATCAGAAATTCGAGCGCAGGGTAAACATGAAATTCCGGGGCTCACCGTAATAGTTGTAATAATAGAAATTGCCGAGGCGCTGATAATAGCGCGTATTGGAGATGTTGTTGAGATTCATTGTCAGGGCCAGATAGCGGTTCCACTGATATCCGACCTGCGCCGAGGCCGTGATGTAGCCGGACTGCGTCACGAGGCGGTTGGTGCCGAATGTCCCGCTCTGTGCATTGATGCCGCCCCCGATGCTCCAGATGTTTTTCTGCGCCCCCTGGTAGGGTTCGAACCGGTAATGCGTCCAGAGTTTCCACAGATGGCGCGGCGAGTTCCCGGCATAGGTGAGCCCTGCATTCGAGGGCGTACCATCATCAACGATGCGGTTGTCATTATAGGTGTAACTGGCGTTGATGTCCCATCCCGGCAGAGGCCGGCCAATCACTTCGGCTTCCGCCCCCTGACTGCGCGTTTTGCCCGCCGCAACGTAACAGGTGGCGGTATGGCTCGGCCCACAGGTCGGGTCCAGATCGCTGTTGGCGATGGCGTCGTTGCGCTGCACGATCCTGTATCCCGCCAGAGTGAAAGTCAGCATCTGGTTGAACAGGGCGCCTTTCATGCCACCTTCAAGCTGCCCGCCCCGTACCGGCTGAAGCTGGCGCCCATCCACACCATAGGCAGACTGGGGGCTGAACGTGTCCGTATAGCTGGCATAGAGGGTTATGTGAGGCAGGACGTGGTAGACCAGCGCGGCATAGGGCGTAAGGATGCCTTGCTGGTCAATGGACGTGCTGGTCACGGCACCCGGCACCAGATCGCGCGATTTCTGTACATATCCGCTGATACGACCGCCCAGCGTCAGGAAAATGCTCGGCATGAGCTGAAAGCGCCCCTGTCCGTACACTCCCCACTGTTCGGTCGGCTGCCAGCTGCGGCTTTTGACGGAGGGAAGAATGGCGCCTGAAATTGCGCCATAGTCGCTGATCGGCAGACCGGCCAGAGCGGCGTTCGTGCGGGAATTGACGCTTGCCCCGCCGCCTTCATAGACATAGCGGTTATAATTCACGCCGATCATGAGCGTATGCGTCCGGTTCAGCAGATGCAGCGGTCCGGTCAGATACCCGTCCACACCGTCATTGGTCTCGCTGTAAATGGAGCGGGCCGCCACATAATTCGCTGTCTGGGACTTGGCATTATAGGCGTTGATATAGCTGTATTGCAGATCGGTATCGGCCGTTCTGTGCCGCCCTGTGACACGCCCGACCCAGCCCGCGCCAAACCGCCGTTCGAGCTGCGCCATGACCTCGGTCGTAGGCACCTGCCCCTTGTTCCAGTCCGACCCAATGAACGTATTGCGCGGCAGATTGAGGTCCGCGCCCGTCCCGCTCATCCGCGGCAGCCCCATATAGCGGGTCGTGTCGTTGGACTGCGACGTGACGGAAACGGTCAGTGTGGTGCGGCGGTCAATATGGATGTCCGTCACGCCATAAATCGTCCAGCGACGGTCATAGGCGTTTTTATAGAAAAAATCGCGGTCGGTCCCGGCCATGACAAGGCGGGCGGACACGATTTTCGAGTTTCCGATCGGACCACCCACATCGACCGTGGCGTGATAGTTGTCCCATGATCCGGCACTGAAAGACGCATTTCCCTGAAATGTTTCGGTCGGGCGCTTATGAACGAAATTGACACTGCCACCCGGCGCGCTCGAGCCCTGCAACACGCCATCCGGGCCGCGCAGAACCTCGATCCGGTCATAAATTGCAAGATCGAACTGCTGGGAAAACTGGAACCCCCCGGTCGCGGGCGATCCGTCATACTGCGCGGCCAGCGAAAAACCACGGGAAGAAAATCCCGCCGTACCATCGCCATACAGATTGACGTTGACGCCCGCGACCTGTTTGAGCGCGTTATCGACCGTGAAAAGATTCTGGTCCTTCATCTGCTGCGTGCTCAGGACGGAAATCGACTGCGGCACGTCCTCTGGCCGTAGCAGCATACGCGTCGTGGACACCGCACGCACGGTATAGGTGCCGGTACCGTCCGTAGCAGCGGTTGCACGATGTCCATGAACCAGAAGCTGTTCAACGCTACCGGGGACATCCGAATCAGACGCAACGGCAGAACGCCCCTGAAGGGAGGGCTTTTTCTTCGCAGGCGTCCCGTTCTGCTCCTGTCCCGTCGCAGAGAAATCCGCAGGCGCGGTCTGCGCCACAGCCTCCTCCCATCCGCCGGACAGAAGTGCGATCACATACAGGGTTTTTCTGAACCCCGTTCCCTGGCGGGAACGCGACGTCATATTATTCCCTGCCTGCATCATCCGCACTTTCAAGTGATCGTTTACCGGTGCCTTCCCACAGAAGGACTGATGCAAGCCTATATGAGAATAGTTCTTATTAACATAGAGGCATTCCGCTCATTCCGGCAAAAAAAGCCATTATGAAAACATACGAAACACTTTTAGCCCCCGATACGGGAGGCGGGTACGGAAATTCCCTTCCGGACATCTGCCGAAACGGATCACCGAATCCGGAATATCATACCGGAAAAACGAAACCGGACATCTTCATAAATCCCTGCAAAACCGGGCCCTGCGGACCATTCTGCCACCCTGCGAACAATCATGATCGCACGCTGAATTTTTAGGTTTCCGTGATGCGCCCGAAGTGCCAAAAGCCCTCGCGTTCGGGACGCTCAGGTCACCGTTCCAGTCAGGAAGTGCATCGTGTTCAAAACGCTCTCCGGTCCGACCATTGCGGGTCTCTGCGCCCTGTTCGCGTCGACCTTCATTGCCGTGACGACCGAGGTTGCTCCGGTGGGTCTGTTGATCGACATGGCTAAGTCCTTCAACATCACCGAAGGCCATGCCGGACTGGCCGTGAGCGCCTATGCCCTGCTTGTCGCTTTCGGGGCCGTCCCCATCACCATCGCCACGAGCCGCATGAACCGCAAGATGCTCATGATGCTCTGTCTTGGCGGATATGTCGTCTCCAACCTGATTTCCGCCATGGCACCAAGCTTCGGCGTCCTTTGCATCGGCCGGGCCCTGGGCGGCCTGTCCCATGCGCTGCTGATGTCCATTGCCGCCGCCTACACCGCCCATCTCGTACCCGAACGCATGACAGGCCGCGCCATTTCGTTTGTTTTTGGAGGGACGTCGCTGGGTTCGGTTCTGGGCGTTCCCGGAGCCGCCGCGATCAGCCAGCTCACAAGCTGGCGCGTGGCGCTCTACGTCATCGCAGCGCTGGCCGCGATGCTGACGATCTTCATCGCGCTCTACCTACCACCCGTTCGCGGAGCCGATACCAAGGCCCTCAAGGTCCCGACCATCCGGTCGCCACATGCCGCGCGGATTTTCGGCATCGTGATCGGCGTGAACGCCATTTTCTTCTTCGCGCATAACCTGCTCTATACTTACGTCTCCCCGCTGCTTCTGGCGCATGGCCTGCCTGAACACCTGTTGAGCATTGCGCTTCTCATCACGGGCGTTGTCAGCATTTTCGGTCTGTGGGCGACGGGACAGGTCGTGGATCGCTGGCCTGCGGGCGGACTGTTCGGCGGCGGCATCGCCATGCTGACCGGCATGACCCTGGTCTATGGACACCTGCTGTCCGCCTGGCCAAGCGTTGGGGCAGTCGGGCTGTGGTGCATGGGCTATGCCGCCATCATTCCCTTCGTCATGTCCGGCGCCATCCGTGCCCGGGCGACCAGTGCGGATGTGGCGGGCGCTGCCGTCAACAGCAGCAGCAATATGGGCATCCTGCTGGGCTCGGCGATTGGCGGCCATCTTCTCAATACACTGGGATTTGCGGTGCTCTGTCCCGCCTCCGTCATAATCGCACTGGGGGGTATCCTGCTCGCGGCTTTCAATCCGGCCGCCTTCCCCCGACGGCTTCAGCACGACTGATGCAACGTGGCTTCGATTGAGTTGGAGAATTGTTTTTCAGGATATAGTCTGAACCGAATTGATGTCAGCACCAACAGTACACAGGGTATTCGTCGTGAAAAAAGAAACATCCGCAGTAGTACTCTTTATAAAAGACGAAGCCCATGACATCATCGCATGGTTGTCCTGGCACATCTCTTTGGGGTTCGACAGGATTTTCGTCTATGATGATCAGTCCTCAGACGGCACTTTTGACATAGCAAAATCCTGCGCCGAAATTTATGGCGTCGAAGTCTTCAGGACATCTGCGATCCCCGGTTCTTACCACGACAGAAAACAGAACAGCTATTTTGACGCCATCGGAAAAGCCAGAGGCCGCTACGACTGGATCACCATGCTCGATAGCGATGAATATGTCAGCATTGATGGCTCTGATGACATCAATGCTTTTCTGGGCAACTTCAGCGAGACCGATACCGCCATTGCCCTGAACTGGTGCATATACGGAAGTTCAGAGAAAATTCTGAAGGACAGGGTCCCTACCTATCAGGCCTTCACCTACAGATCCAAAGCCGATTTCGAGGACAACACCCTCGTCAAAAGCTTCGTAAGACCCGAGGCCGTCGATCCTGCCGTCAGATCGTCTCACAGGTTCGGCCTGTCCTACGGCAATTACGTGGATGCTCTGGGACGGCCCGTTGAATGGACGTCTGAAGAAACGAAAGCGGTTGTCTGGGAAAAAGCCAGAATCAACCACTATATCTGCCGATCGCGGGAACATTTTGTCGAATGGTTCAGAAACCGCCCCGACCCCGAGACAGCACAGGGCACTGATTACTGGTCCCATTTTGATCGCAACGACAATCATGCCCCCCAGGATCCGGACCGGGTGACTGCGGCCAATGCCGTCTGTGCCAATATCAAGAAGGCCGTCTTTCATGCGTCCATGCATGATTTCCTCGTCCGGGGAAACTCTCTGGAGCGGGGAAGAAACCCCGTATTGCCCACCAGAAAAACAGAATTCTTCCACCTGAAGAACTTTCGGGGTGACGATCTTTCCGTCGACAGAATTGATGGATATCTCAGTCAGGGAGAAGGGAGCGAACAGGTTCTGGCCGCAATCCCGTATGCCGGTAACAGGATCTGGATTTTCAGAGATCCCTCTCTTGTGTCTTCAAATATCCATTTTCACATCAAAAATTCTTCCTGTCATACATATTGTTACGACCTTGAGTTCGAATCAAACGCGACGGATGCCTCCATCTTCATAAAATCTCCAAAAACCGGGAAATATCTGACGTCTCCGTCCGAGGGCAGCAGACTGGAATTCACGACGGACAGTGCCGAGGATCAGAAAAAATTCCATTTTTCGGAAAAAGTATCAGACACGACATTCCACGGCGAAAATGAATATTCTGAAGCCGACATGGTTTATTATATCCTCAATTCCGGAGGATCGTTTTCATATGAGGAATTCATCCTGAAATTCGCCAATCTGAACCGTGCGGAAATGGAGAATCTCAGGAATTTATTCGGACAGCAGATCAGGGCCATCCTTTGAAAAGACGCTCACCCGGCGTTGCGGAAACGCGCCTCAACTCCACAACGCGCAGCCCTGATGGCCTCGGGCACATCTTGTCCTCTGGCCAGTCCGGCTGCCAGACCACTGGCGAGCTGACAGCCCGTTCCCCTCAGCTCGAAGGAAAAGCGGGGTGAGCGGAAGGCCAAGGGACAAGAGCCTGCCGCGTACAGGATATCCTCAGAAACCGACGACGGCAGCTCATGCCCGCCTTTCAGCAGAACACTCCGACAGCCCCGGGACAGCAGCACATCCACAACCGCCTCACGCTCCGAGGCCGGATCCATCCCCAGGGCAGCCGCCAGCGCCGCCAGTTCCGGCAGGTTGGGAGTCAGGACAGTGGTTCGGGGCAGAAGCAGCGCGATCATAGCCTGTACGCCCTCCGGATCCAGCAGCGCATGACCGGAGCTTGAACAGAGCACCGGGTCCAGCACCACCGGCACATCTGGCAGAAGCGCTGCAACAACACGGATCAGAGGCGCATTGAACATGGCCCCGATCTTGACGGCACCGATCCCCGTTTCCAGCGCCGCTTCAATCTGCGGGGCCAAAAGAGCGGGCGCGACGGGCTCTACCGCCAGAACGCGACGATCCGTCTGGGCCGTAACAGCAGTGACAGCGAGGCGTGCGGTCTGTCCGGACGCCTGAACGGACAGCAGATCCCGCGCAAGACCAGCCCCTCCGCTGGAATCCATCCCGCCGATCAGAAGAACAGGGCGCTTCATCGTCCCGTCGTTGCAATGAAGGCAGGACCACCCGCCTGTGTGGAAAAGCGTTTAGCGGCCCGCCAAGCCCGCAGACCACTGGCACAGACGAAAACGGTCCTGCCCGTCCCCTTCGCCAGCGTTTCCGGGTGCTCAATCGGCCCGCGAACGGCCCAGGACACGGAGGGCGGTCCCTGTTCCTCCAGCCCCCGCAGATCGAAAACGCGGTCGTCCGCGCGAATCTCCTCAAGTCCGAGAATGAAGGGGCCATCGCCTTCGGAGGAAACCGCAGCATCAAACCGGAAGGACGAACTTCTCCAGCGTTCCAGATCCAGCGTCATGATCTGCCCCAGCGGAGAGGGCTGCATCTGAAGCAGAACGGAGAGCACCATCTGCGCCTGTATGGCCCCGAGCGCCGCAACAACAGGCCCCATCACACCGGCTTCCGCGCAATTCGGCAGAATGGCGGGAAGATCCGGGAAAACAGCCCGGTAATCCGGTGCCGTACCACAGAACCCACCCGCATATCCCGACCGTCCAAGCACCGAAGCACTCACGAGGGGAAGACCCGCTTCCACACACAGATCGGACAGCAGATAGGTGACGGCCACGCTGTCCGCCGCATCCACGACAACGGACACATCCGTCAGGAGGCTCCGCGCCAGTGTCGGCTCCAGACGCTCCGCCACAGGCACGATCTGACAGTCCGGATTCAGATCCGACAGCCGGTCGGCCACGCAAGCGGCCTTGAAGCGGCCAATATCGTCCATGCGAAAGAGCGTCTGACGATGCAGGTTGCTCTCGTCCACACGGTCATGATCGACCACCGTGATCCGCCCGCATCCGGCTCCGGCAAGCGCAGGCAGAACAGTCGCGCCCAGACCACCCGCGCCCACAACCAGAACATGGGCTTTCAAAAGGCGCTTCTGGTCAGCCTCCCCCTGCGGGAAAAGCCCGGTCTGCCGCACATAACGGCTCATCGTCTGTAGGCCTGCGTCGCGGCGACCCATTCCCGACAGCGCTCTACCGGGTCTTCCGCCTGCTGGATGTCCGTCACAACGGCCGCACTGTCCGCACCCGCCGCGAACACTCCTTCAAGGCGCTCCGGCGTAAGGCCGCCGATGGCGACAAGCGGCGTCTTCCCGGCGCGGGTTTTCCAGTCCCGGACGCGCTCCAGCCCCTGCGGCCCCCATTTCATTTTCTTCAGAAGCGTCGGATAGACGGGGCCGAGTGCGACATAGGCCGGCTCATAAGACAGGGCCCGTTCGAGTTCCGCCGGGTCGTGGGTGGACAGTCCGAACCGGATCCCCGCACGCCGCAGAGCGTCAAAATCAGCAGTCTCCATGTCTTCCTGCCCGAGATGGACGAAATCGCATCCCAGTTCCAGCGCAAGACGCCAGTAATCATTGATGACAAGCTGCGCGCCATGTGTCGCGCACAGCGTCCGCGCATGACGGATCTGACGGCGCAGTTCCGCCTCTGTCATGTCCTTCAGCCGAAGCTGAACCAGACGCACGCCACAGGGCAGCAGCGTTTCCAGAAACGACACATCGCCCACCAGAAGATAAAACGGATCAAGCACTGTCATCACGCCAGCTCCGCCAGACCGAAAACGGGTGTCGAGGCGCAGGCCATGTCCCGTCTGGGCATCAGCCCGGCCTCGAACGCTTCCCGCCCCGCCTGAATCGCGCGACCGAATGCCCGCGCCATGGTCGCCGGGTCCACGGCCTTGGCCACCGCCGTATTGAGCAGAATGGCGTCCAGCCCCATCTCCATGGCCTGCGCCGCCTGACTGGGCGCTCCGATCCCGGCATCCACAACCAGCGGAATCCCGGCGAAATGCGCCCGCATGGTCCGCAGACCTTCAGGATTGCGCAGCCCCTGCCCCGATCCGATGGGCGCGCCCCACGGCATCAGCACCTTGCATCCGGCTTCCAGAAGTTTTTCCCCCACGATCAGGTCTTCGGTCGTGTAGGGAAACACCTCGAACCCCTCCGCACACAACACACGCGCGGCTTCGACGAGTGCGAACGGGTCCGGCTGGAGCGTGTCGGCATGGCCGATGACTTCCAGTTTGATCCACGATGTTCCGAACACTTCGCGCGCCATGCGGGCCGTGGTGACGGCTTCGCGGGCCGTATGACACCCCGCCGTATTGGGCAGCAGGCGGCATCGGCTTTCGGACAGGATGTTCCGGAACGCCGCACCCGCAGCGCCCTCCCGCCGCAGCGAAACCGTGATGATCTCCGCGCCGGACGCCTCGATCGCCTCCAGCAGAACCGCGGGCGACGGATACTGGGCCGTCCCGAGCATCAGCCGCGACGTCAGATCAACGCCATAAAACATGTCAGCCTCCCTGCATCGGAGACAAAACTTCGACCTTCATGCCTTCGTCCAGACGGGTTGCGTCACGCATGGAGCGGGCAATGAAATCGCCATTCAGGGCCGTAGCCACGCAGGGGGCTTCAAAACCCTGTTCGATCAGCAGGTCGGCCAGCGTCCGGGCCTGTGTCCTGACGATCTCGCCGTTCAGATCAATCCGCATGGGTATAAATCTCCGCAAGTTCTGCCGCCAGCCGCTCGGCGCAGACGGGCGCCATCAGGAAACCGTGGCGGTACATCCCGTTGACGTAACTCCGTCCCCCGACATGGCGCACGGCCGGAATATTGTCCGGAAAGGACGGACGCAGTCCCGCGCCCAGTTCAAGGATTTCAGCCTCGGCAAAGCCCGGATGAAGCGTGTAGGCCGCCGAAAGCAGTTCCATCGCCGCTCGCGCGGTCACCGGGCCGGGCCGGGCGCTTTCCACCATGGTCGCCCCGATCATGTACCGATCCCCATCCCTTGGCACGACGTAACAGGGAAAGCGCGGATGCAGCAGCCGGACCGGCCGCGTCAGCGACACGTCCGGGGCATGCACGATCAGCATTTCCCCCCGCACGCCGCGCAGATCGGCGAGACTGTCCCGCGACGTCAGTCCCCGGCAGTCCACGACATGACCGCACGGCGTCCCGGAACGGAAGGTCACGCCTTTCGCCAGCAGGCTGTCGCGCAGACTGGCAAGCGCTTTGCGCGGGTCCAGATGCGCTTCGGTCGGGAAAAACAGTCCGCGCGCAAATCGCCCCTCCAGATCCGGCTCCAGATCGCCGGGGACGACCCAGTCGTGCTGCTGCGTGGCACGCGCAAAACGATCCAGTTCGGCACCATCACGCGGCGGGGCGACGACAAGCGTGCCACGCTTTGTGACATCCGGAACATGGGCCGCCCACCAGTTCACCGCCGCCTGCCCCTGCGCCACGATCAGGTCGGGCGCGCTTTCTCCCTCGCAGAACGGGGCCAGCATTCCCCCCGCAAACCGTGACGCCGCCTCTGGACTGCCCTCCGGGACGATGACTTCCACGTCAAGACCCCGGTCGGAAAGGGCCGTGGCGCAACACAGCGCCGCAACCCCCTCCCCCAGGACGGAATGGATCATTCCGCCGGTTCCGTCACGGGAACATAAAGCGCCCCGCCTTCCCGGAATTTCCCGGCCATTTCTTCCATTCCAGCCTGTTTTTCCGCTTCTGCCCGGATGTCATGGGAGATCTTCATCGAACAGAATTTCGGCCCGCACATCGAGCAGAAATGCGAGACCTTGTGCGCTTCTTTCGGGAGGGTCTCGTCATGCATGGACCGCGCCGTATCGGGGTCCAGACCCAGATTGAACTGGTCTTCCCACCGGAACTCGAACCGCGCGCGGGACAGCGCATCGTCACGCATCTGCGCGCCCGGATGCCCCTTCGCCAAATCCGCCGCATGCGCTGCAAGCTTGTAGGTGATGACACCGGTTTTGACGTCATTGCGGTCCGGCAGGCCCAGATGTTCCTTGGGCGTCACATAACAGAGCATCGCCGTGCCAAACCAGCCGATCATGGCCGCACCAATGGCGGAGGTGATGTGGTCGTAACCCGGCGCAATATCGGTCGTCAGCGGGCCAAGCGTATAGAACGGTGCCTCGTGGCAGTGCTCAAGCTGCTTGTCCATGTTGGCCTTGATCTTGTGCATCGGCACATGCCCCGGCCCTTCGATCATGACCTGACAGTCCTTCGCCCAGGCAATTTTCGTCAGCTCCCCAAGGGTTTCCAGCTCCGCGAACTGCGCGGCGTCATTGGCATCCGCAATCGAACCGGGGCGCAGTCCGTCTCCCAGCGAAAACGACACGTCATAACGGCGGCAGATGTCGCAGATTTCATCAAAATGTTCGTACAGGAAGCTCTCGCGATGATGATGCAGGCACCATTTTGCCATGATGGAGCCACCACGGGAGACAATGCCCGTCACGCGACGCGCCGTCAGCGGGATCATGTGCAGGCGGACACCGGCATGGATGGTGAAATAATCCACCCCCTGCTCCGCCTGTTCGATCAGCGTATCGCGGAAGATTTCCCATGTCAGGTCTTCCGCAATTCCGCCAACCTTCTCCAGCGCCTGATAGAGCGGAACCGTCCCGATCGGCACGGGCGCGTTGCGAATGATCCAGTCGCGGATGTTGTGAATATTGCGGCCTGTCGAGAGATCCATGACCGTATCCGCGCCCCAGCGGATGGACCACACCATTTTCTCGACTTCTTCTTCCATCGAAGACGTCACGGCCGAGTTGCCGATATTGGCATTGATCTTCACAAGGAAGTTACGGCCAATAATCATCGGTTCGAGTTCGCGGTGATTGATATTGGCGGGAATAATGGCGCGACCCGAGGCAATTTCCTGCCGCACGAATTCCGGCGTCACGAAATCCGGAATGCTGGCTCCGAAATCCTCGCCGTCGCGCGCTTCTTTCAGGGCTTCCGTCCGGCCGATATTCTCGCGGATGGCGACGAATTCCATTTCCGGCGTGATGATCCCCGCACGGGCATAGGCCATCTGTGTTACGGCGCGATCTCCAACAGCCCGCAGGGGACGACGCTGCTGCGGAAAGCTCGGTGTCAGCCGGTCACCCTGTGCAAAACCGTTATCAGCTGCCGTGATCGTCCGCCCTTCATACTCTTCCACGTCCCCACGATCGCGAAGCCAGTTTCCCCGGCTGTCCGACAGGCCCTTTGCGATGTCGATGCTGACGGAGGGATCGGTATAGGGGCCTGAACTGTCATAGACATTCAGCGGACATTCACCCGAAACCGCAATCTGCCGCAGCGGCACCGCGATGTCATGATGCATGCCACGGACATGGATCTTGCTGGAGGCCGGCAGAGGGCCGGTCGTAATAGCGGGAATGGAAGCGTTCATGTGGTGTCTCCTCAAGCGCACTCGAAAAGACCCAAGAAACGTGAGGCAGAAAGGGAGCCGCCGCCCCCAGTGCCCAATAACGGACACGGAAAAGGCCAGATCGGCCCGAGAGGGACACGCCCTCCGGTCTTCCTACGCCAGCATCAACTGGGTCAGGTTCAAAGGGTCGCCTCACCGTGGCGCCGGTTTCCCGACGTCACCAATTGGCCTCTCAGTCCCCTGGGCGGGACTCCCCTGACAGGCGCGACAGTGCTGGAGAAGCGTCCGAAGATCAAGTGCAGAATGGAGCACACATTTCCTTGATCCAATGACGAACGCTTCATCACGCGAGACCCCGGACATGTGTTGCAGACGCAGAAGAACGATCATCAAACCGTCACACACACAGAGCCAAACGCTCCCTACAAGGTCATTTCGCAAAACGTCCGATCGGATCGCCCTGCCGTGCTTTCACACAAGCTCTTATGGTCTGCTGTTCTGGGCGCGTGTGCCTGCGTTCCGCTGAAGGCCTATGCCTGGGGGGAGAGAGCGCATTCCCTCATCGACAGCACCGCAATCAACGCCCTTCCGGATGACGGACCGACTTACCTCAAAAAACAGGTCTCGCTGATCGCGGATTCGGCCAGCGTTCCGGATAGCTGGCGGGCTGCGAGCGAGCCGTTTTCAAAGATGGCCGAAGACCCCAATCATGGCTGGTTTCGCGAACAGTCCGCTTTTCTGAAAACGATCCCCCGCTCGCGCGTCGCCTTTATTCTTGCGCTGTACCGCGAACATGAACGCCTCGAAGCCCTCGGCTCGCCCGAAGCAAAACGCATGAACGTCCGCTGGGCCGGTACACTGCCTTACGCCGTGGTCGAAGGATACGAACACCTCGTCGCGGATATGCGCGCGATCCGCGAAGCGCAGGCTGCCGGACATGATCCATCGGCCCTTCAGACCGATACCGCCTTCATAGTGGCCTGGATGGGGCATTACGTCGCCGACGGATCGCAACCCCTGCATGTCACGATCCATCATGACGGCTGGGTTGGCCCCAACCCGCATCATTATACCCGAGACCATAATGTCCATGGCCGTTTCGAGTCCGATTATGTCGAAATGATCAACCTGACCGAACGGGACGTGCAACAGCACCTCGCACCACTCGGGCATCAGAGTGGCGACGTCTTCGACCTCGTTCTTGCCTATCTCGCGCAGTCACACCGGGATGTCGAAACGGTCTACGCTCTCGACCAGTCCGGCGCCCTCAAAGACCCGCAGAACAAGGCTGCGCGTCACCTGGTTTACGAGCGCACCGCAGCGGCGGCGGCCATGCTGCGCGACCTTGTCTATCGGGCATGGCGGGAGAGCGCCCTGCCGCCCGAGACGTCAGCGCAGCCCGACCCGGCAGACCCGGAAAGCCCCGGATATGATTCCGCTTCAGGGACAGTACCCGCCGCGCGCTCCCCCTCTCTTCCTCCGTCCGTCCGTCCCCCTCCGGCTGGCTGAAACCGGCCCGGTTCGGGGCAGGCATCGCCAGTCTGTCATGACGTCATTTTTTGGAGCTGTGTCAGCCTTGGATTTCCATTGCAATGACCGGATCGTCTGGATTTCGCAGCAGATCCTGCCTCACGAACCGGACGTACGCCGCTGGCTGCGCGGTTTTCGTGATATCGACACCGACGACGTCATTCAGGAGTGCTACGCCATTCTGCTCGATGTCGAAGTCGCAGCAATACAAACGCCCAGAGCCTATTTCTTCCGGATCGCCCGGAATATCGTCCTCCAGCAGTACCGCCGGGCGAAGGTTGTCTCCATTACGGCGCTGGCGGAATTCGACGTCCACGGCATCGCGGACGATGCCTCATGTCCTCACCGGACGATCGAAGCCCGGCAGGAACTCGAACGGCTTCATCACATGATGCAGGATCTCCCCGAACGTTGTCGTCAGGTCCTTCTGCTGAGGAAACTGGAAGGACTTTCACAACGTCAGGTTTCCGAACGGCTCGGCATTTCGGAAAATATTGTCGAAAAACAGGTCGCCCGTGGTCTGCGCGCACTGAGCCGACTATTCTGCGACGACCGGCCGACACCCCCGAAAACGCGCCCCGCCCCGATGAAGAAGGTTACGACCCTCCTTTGAGCCATGATGACGCGAGCATAGGCTCGATTGACGCGGTCGCCTTCGATTGGGTCGCACGCCTCGACAACGCCCCTCTGAATGTTTCCGATGCCGCAGCCCTCCAGCGCTGGCTCGCAGAAGACGTGCGCCATCGCGGAGCCTTCGTGCGTGCGCAGAGCCTCTGGATGTCAGCAGGCCGCATGGCCGCGCTTCAGGGCATGCCGCTTCGCGCTCCCGTCCCGCCCCGCGCTCTTTCAAGGCGCGCGCTTATCCGTACGGCCGTAGCGGCCGGGATCGCAGGGGCATGCCTGATCCCGCATCGCTCCGCAGATGCCTCGGAGATTTTCCACGCGGCCTCCGGGCTGATGCACGTCACCCAGCCGGAATGCGGCGAGATCGTTCTCGATCAGGGGACGATCCTGCGCATTCGCCGCAATACCGGCCGCCCTGCGTTCGACCTGCTCACAGGGCGCATGAGTCTGGCAGCACGCCGCGTGTCCCTCCCGATCAACATGAACGGGCTTTTCATCGCCTTGCAGCCTTCCAGCAAACTGATTGCTCATGCAGCCGGAACCGACAGCGATGCCCTCGTGCTGCAGGGTCACGCCCTGAGCCACTGCGCGCAGGAACGGATGGAGCGCCATCTCCATGCACGGGACTGGATCCAGACCACCCCCCGTTCCATTACGGTTACAACCCTCTGCGACGACGACATGGAGCGCGCTGTCGCCTGGAGTCAGGGCAAACTCGAATTCCAGTCCGTGGATGTCGTAGAGGCCATCTCCGAACTGAACCGTTACAATGCCAGAAAGATTATCCTGACCGGATCTGCCTGCGCGCACCGGAAAATCAGCGGTATCTTCATGCTGGACGACCCTCTCGGTTTCGCCCGCGTTCTCAGGGAAATATTTGGTGTCCGCCTCAGTATTTCCAAAGAAAACATTGCAATTTCATGACCGGAACCATGAGTTCGTGACGCCATAAAAGCTTCACACAAACACAACGGCGGATTTTTCGATCTTTTACATCTTTGAAGCGAACGTAGCCGAACGGGGATCGAACCTGCTGTGTCTCGCTTTATCCATCATACACGATTTCTTTCTGCTCTTGCCTTCTCGACAACCTGCCTCGCCAGCGGTTTCGTACCCCACAGGGCCTTTGCGCAATCGACTGCATTCAACATCGGACGCATGCCGATTTCCCGCGCGATCATTGCCTATGGTCGGCAGGCCAATATGCAGATCATTCTGGCCGATCCCGTGCGCCAGTCCATCACCGGAAATGCCGTTCAGGGCAGCATGGACAGTCAAACCGCTCTGGAGAAACTTCTGGCCGGAACCGGACTTGAAGTAATTTCCACGCATGACCGACTGATTGTCATCGGTCTTCGCAAGACAGCCGCAGCTTCCGGCGTCAAAACAGCCTCTGCCCGCCGCCTTGGGCGGGATGCAACCGTCAGCGAGAACGTGAATGTCACAGGAAAGCGGGACAACACCTCGACCAAGCGCTACGCTTCGCAGATCGTCGATACGCTCAGCGCGGCCCAGATGCGCACGGTGCCCGATCTGAGCGTCGTCGAGGCGGCCCGGCGCATCGTGGGCATTTCGGTCATGCCGAGCACGGACGACAACCGGTCGGACAACAATATCGAAAACATCACGATCCGCGGCCTCGACAATTCCTACAATCTCATCACCATTGATGGTGCCCAGCTTGCCAGCGCCAACAATACCTATCGCGGCGCACGGCTGGACCTCATCCCATCGTCCATGCTGGGCGAACTCCAGGTTCTCAAAACTGTGGACGCCTATAACGATCCGCAGGGGATCGGCGGTCAGGTCAACATGGTGACGAAAAGCGCATTCGATTACGGCAACAGTTTCGATACGCAGCTTCTCGGCGGATGGAACAATCTTGCCGGGAGTGTCGTCCAGCCGATGCACGAAAACTGGCGCGTCGACGGCGCCCTGACGCGCGTATTCGGCAAGAACAAGGAATTCGGCTTCGTCCTTTCCGGCAACTATCAGGAACTTCATTCCGCCTCGCACGCGATTTTGCCGGGCGATACGACAGGTGACGGCTGGAACTATTACAGCACCTCGGGAACATCCGTGGGCTCCCCTACCAACACGGACGCACAGGCTGCAAAAGGCAACGCTGTTCCCGTGCGTTCGCAGGATTACGCTTTTGATGACGCCTATCGGCGCTACAGCCTGACCGGGAAGTTCCAGTATCGACCGTCCAGCCGCTTCGATCTGTCGGTTTTTGGCGGCTACTTCCACACACTCGATCAGGAAACGCGCAACGAAGCGCTTTCGATGCCCTCAGGCACATGGACGCAGGGCGCAACCCCCGACACCGGTTCCGTCACGACTGGCCAGTATCAGTTCGGAATCACACAACAGCCCGAGACGCAGCGGACATGGTTCGTCAACGGCAAGATCCATTACGACATCAACGACCGGATGCACCTGAATTTCCTCGCGTCAGACTCCATCGCCTGGGACGACAGCTACCGCACCATGATCAAATACAACACCGGAATGAACGAAAACACGAACAAGACAACATACCAGTCTGCCTACGGATATAATTATTCCATCAACAACGGCGCTCCGGTCATTGCCCTGAACGACCTCTCCGCGGCCAATGACGCCAACAACTACAACCCGCGCTACTGGCGGTTTTACGGCTTCCACGTCAAGAATGACGTACGGTTTCTGAGGGGCGACTGGCGATGGGACGTCGGGCATGGTTTCTGGCTGAATGCCGGCGTCACCCAGACGATGACACATGTGGACAACAGTGAAACCTACACCCAGTGGATCCCTAAAGATGCCATAACCGCCGCTGAAATCGGGAACATGAACGAGGTACTCGCGAGCAAGGTCCTGACGCTGGAATCCGCTCCGGGGCTGAAATTTCCCATCTTCAATTATCAGGAAGCCCTCAACAAGCTCCTGAACAACAAATCTCTTTTCAAAACCACCAACACAACGTCAACGACCAAACCAGCCTACTACCACCTTCAGGAATCCATCACTGCCGCATACTTCCAGACCGGCTGGCACAACCGCTACGTTTCGCTTCAGGGCGGCTTCCGCTGGGATCACACACGCGCCGACATCGGCAATTTCAATGGCGTAACAAATTCCGGCGTCACCGATTACCAGTTCGAAACGCGAGGAGCGGGTTACGATTATCTCCTCCCCTCGGTTCTGGCCTCATTCAACGTCAGCCCCACAATGAAGCTGCGCGCGGCATTCACCGAGACGGTCGGTCGCCCCAACTACGGAGACTACGGCGCCGCGACAAGCACCACATTCGACGGCGCGACCGTCAATATTTCCCAGGGCAACCCGAACCTCAAACCCCGTCATTCCTGGAATTACGACCTGTCCTATGAATGGTATCCGCAGAAGGACACCCTCGTAACGGTCGGGATCTTCTACAAAGACATTCACGACGAAATCTATACACGCACATCATACGGCAATGTCGTGATGGACGGGAGCACTTACGCTGCAGTCGTCTCCGAACCCCTCAACGCCTCCGGTGCGGGCATGCGTGGCGTCGAAATGCAGTTCATGCGTCAACGCTTCGGCTTCCTGCCCGGAATTCTGAAGAATTTCGGTATTTCCTTCAACGCGACCTTCCTTCAGGGGTTCTACGAGGAAACCATGGACGACGGCTCGCAGCGCAGGGTACACGGTCTCTCGAACCAGCCGTCACACATCTATAACGCCTCACTGTTTTATGCCGACAAACATCTCGAGGCGCGCGTCGCCTATAACCGGATCGGAAAGTCCCTCTATTCCACGTCCGGCACGGCAAGCTGGCAGGACATGTGGCTTCAGGAGCGCGGACAGCTCGACCTTCAGGTCAGCTACCGTTTCTACAAATGGCTTTCCGCCACCGGTCAGGTCCAGAACCTGACGGGGGAAGGTTACGAAACCCGGATGGGGCCGCGTGAAAACCTGATCCAGGACCGTCATCCCGCCGGACGCAGCGTCTGGTTCGGCCTCCGCTTCCAGCCGGATTTCTGATCTCATGAAAACGCTTGTTCCGTCATTTTTCGCCCTCCTCCTCACCGCGTCCGTCAGTGCCCCAGCCCTCGCTCAGGAGGCAGCCCCCATGCTGGGTGCGGCAAAGATTCTGCGCACCGTGCCGGCACGGGAAGCCACGCAGGGTGTCGCCAACGATCCCCGGTTTCTCTACGCCATCGAAAACAGCACAATCGGCAAATACGACCGAAGAACAGGCCAGCGTGTAGGCTTATGGTCGGGTGATCGCAGGGTTTTCATCCATATCAACAGCTGCGAAACGCAGGGGACCGAACTGGTCTGCGCGATGTCGAACTATCCCAATGTTCCGATGTGGAGTTCTGTCGAGTGGTTCGACACGAAGACCATGCGTCACCTCCGCAGCCACAGTTTCGGCCCCGGACGCGGATCGCTCACCTGGATCGACTGGCATGACGGAAGCTGGTGGGCATGTTTCGCAAATTATGACGGCGATGGCGGCGAAGCTCCCCGTGACCACCGCTCCACACTGCTTGTGCGGATGGATCCGCATTTCGTCACACAGGAGCAGTGGCTGTTTCCCGAAGACGTCCTCAACAGCTTCGGCCATCACAGCGCATCGGGCGGACACTGGGGTCAGGATGGCCGCCTCTATGTCTCCGGACATGACGCCCCCAGCCTTTATGTTCTCGCCCTTCCAGCTGCTGGCGGGCGCCTCCTCCATGTCGGCACATATGATTTGCCCACCCGCGGACAGGCCTTCGACTGGGACGTTATCTCCAGCCATCACCTGTGGACCATCGACCGGCAGAAAATGACCCTGGTCGAAAGCAGCCTTCCGACACCATAAACGCTTCAGCGCATCAGATCGTCCGCAAAGCGTCGCAACAATTTTCCCAGCTGGTCGAGGTCATCATCCGTCCATGACGCGAGGATGCGATTGGCCAGCCGTTCGCGCGCCCGGTTCAGCACTGCAATCATCTCTCTCCCGCGCGTGCTGACCACGGCCTCGCGGACACGCCTGTCCTTTATCGAAGGCTGACGTTCAATCAGCCCAAGGGACTCCAGCTTCGCCATCTGGCGGCTCACTGTCGTGTGATCTCGACCCGTCCGGTCCGCAAGTTCCACCACGCCAATCGGTCCATATCTGCCGACACGGGCGAGGAGCGGAAACAATGCCCGATCAAGCGGGAGCCCCGCTTCTTCGATCAGTCGATCATCCCGGCGCGGACGGTTGATTTCGTCGACAAGGTCGATGAGCGCGCTGTGCAATTCCTGCAGGATCTTGGAGTCGTGTGTATTTTTCACGTAATTATTGCTTTATCCAATTTAATGGTGATATGTGCATATTACACGCTGTTTACTGGAGAAGCCAATGGCTTTTGATACGGACGTTCTGATATGCGGCGCAGGAGCAGCAGGCCTGACCCTGGCTATCGACCTCGCACGACATGGAATTGACTCCATCCTGATCGAGCAGAACGCGCAGCCCTTCGGTGGCTCGCGGGGAAAAGGCCTTCAACCGCGGTCACTGGAAATCTTCGAGGATCTCGGCCTTCTCGACAGGCTTATGAAGGCGGGCGGCCCATACCCCCCACTCCTCGTCTATCGTGCGGATGGAAGCCGTGAGAAAACGTCCCTGAGCGAGGACAGGACAACTCCCAGCCCGGCAGAACCTTATGCACATCCCCTCATGGTCGCGCAGTTCCGCACGGAAGCGGTCCTGCGCGAACGCCTTGCAGAACTGGGGCAACAGCCCCGTTTCGACTGCCAACTGACAGGCTTTAAGCAGGACGCAGATGGCGTCTCAGCCCGCATTCAGGATGCAACGGGATCGCACACTCTGCGGGCGCGATACCTCATCGGAACCGACGGCGGACGCAGTTTCGTCAGGAATGCGCTCGGGATCGGTTTCCCCGGCCAGTCCCTGGGCGTCCGCGCGCTTGTTGCCGATGTGGACCTCACCGGACTGGATCGGCTCGCCTGGCATCGCTTCCAGCTTGGAACTGCCGCAACCCAGATCATGGTCTGCCCGCTCGTCGGCACCGAACTGTTCCAGATCCAGGCGCCTGTACCTCTGGAAGGAGAAGTGGACCTCTCCGCTCAGGGCCTGACAAGCCTCCTCAGGGATCGCAGTGACCGTGACGATATTGTCGTGCAATCGGTCGTATGGTCATCAGTTTATTCCATGAGTTCCCGGCTGGCAGACCGCTATCGTGTCGGACGCGTTTTCCTGGCAGGTGATGCTGCCCATATTCATCCGCCTACCGGTGGCCAGGGGCTCAATACCAGTGTTCAGGACGCCTATAACCTCGGCTGGAAACTGGCTGCTGTCCTCAAAGGCGCACCGGACGCCCTGCTCGAGACTTATGAAGAGGAACGGCGGCCGATCGCCAGCGACATGCTGGATCTCTCGACTCGCATGCTGGGCGAGGCACGAGACGGCAGGATGCGCCGCAATCGTGAAGTCCGGCAGATGGACCTTGGCTATCGCGCATCTTCCCTGTCGCAGTCCGAGCGGGCTGAAACGGCGCGGATCAAGGCCGGCGATCGCGCGCCAGATGCACCATGCCGCACTCCAGACGGTCAGCAGACCCGACTGTTCACCCTCTTTCAGGGCCCCGAATGGATTTTGATGGGACAAAATGTTCAGAACCGTCCAGCCGCCAGCTCTGGCCTTCGCATCATAACCGTCGGCGACGGAGGAGATGTTGTGGACGATAACGGCTTCATTGCCGAGGCCTATGGCCTCGACGGCAACGAGTGGGTCCTGATCCGACCAGACGGCTATATTGCAGCATTTTCTTCCAGCGAAGGACTGAAAGAAACGCTTTCGCACTACCGCGAGGTGGCAATCCCCGCGTCTGCGCCTTCTCCCTCCGCTCCTGAAAAGAAACACATGGCCTGAATTACATTTTTCCCTTAAATAAGGCCTATGCATCACATCGGATTTTTTGTCTGCCCGAACCACCGGATTCTCGATCTCGCAGGCCCTGTGGGGGCTTTCGAAGAGGCCAACACCCTCATTGAGGGTGGGGCCTACCGGCTGACGGTCATCTCCGAACCCGGCGGCATCGTCGTCGGGAGCTCGGGGGTGCCCATCGACACCCAACCCATCCTCAGCACGGTTTTCGACACGGTTCTGTTCATCGGCGGAGACATCGAGGCTTTCCAAAACCCCGGCGTCATCGCAGCCGCAAAAAATCTCACGGCAAACACTGGCCGTATTGCGAGTGTGTGTACCGGTGCATTCCTCCTCGCAGAAACCGGGTTGCTCGACGGTCGCCGTGCAACGACCCACTGGCGCCTCGCACCAGAACTGCAACAGCGCTATCCCCAGATCAGGGTTGAGGCCGACCGTATCTTCATCTCGGACCACAATGTCTGGACATCTGCGGGGATTTCCGCAGGGATTGACCTGGCGCTGGCCCTCATCGAAACCGACCACGGCATCGAAATTGCACGCAACGTCGCACGTGAACTTGTCGTCCCTTATCGCCGATCCGGAGGGCAGTCACAGTTTTCGGCCATGTCCCGGATGGAACCGGAATCAGACCGGATCCGCATGGCGCTGGCATTCGCGCGCGACCATCTGGTCGAGCCCCTGCCGATCGAACGTCTGGCCGAAGCGGCCCGGTTAAGCGTCCGGCAGTTCGGGCGCGCATTTCGCAGCCAGACCGGCGAGACACCGGCCAGAGCGGTTGAACGTCTGCGCGTGGAAGCAGCCTGTGGCCGCCTGCAAAGCGGGTCGGAACCGATCGAACAGATCGCAAAAGCCGTTGGTTTTTCCGATCCGGAACGCATGCGCCGCGCCTTCGTCAAGCTGCACGGTCATCCGCCACAGGCGATCCGGCGCGCGGGCCGTCAGGACAGTGCCCTCTGAGTGATGACAAGGGCATGCTCTCAAATAGAGAGGACGCCCAGCAATGCCTCTGGCGGATCATGAATGAACCCGTCGGCCTTCAGCATGACCAGCCCATGCAACTGCCCCCACCTGACATGTGCCGAAAGATGCGAAGCCTCCGGGTCCGAAGCCGTAACGCGCTCCAGCAGCGGCTGAAAACTTGCGGTCGCTGCACGTTTGAGAGCGCTGTCGGGTGCAGCCCCGGGAACCAGACCCGATGCGAACATCAGGCGATAAAGCTCCACATTCCCTTCCCCGAACACAAGGTAGGCCATGGCCATCCGTTTCAGCGCCGTCTCTTCCGCACCGTCCGATGCGGCTTTGAGAAGAGCCTCGGCGAACCGTTCGAACCCATCCGTCGCAACGGCGGCGAGAAGGTCTTCACGGTCACTGAAATGGCGATACGGCGCCGACTGCGCCACGCCAGCCCTGCGTGCCAGCGATGCCATGGAAAGCCCCTGCGCCCCATGAGCGGCAATTTCCGCCCGGGCGGCATCGAGCAACACTTTCCGCAAATCACCATGATGATAGGTCCTGCGAGAACCGGAGGATTGTATGCCTGCGCCTTGCTTCATGTGATGACCCATAACATTTAAGTTGACACCGGATCAACAAATGATGATGTGATGAACTATCACATAGGACATCGTCATGACCCTGATCCCGAAATCCCATGCCTCCACGCACTCAGGCGCGCCCTATCTCGCCAGGAATTTCAAACCGATCGAAGTTGAAACGACCGCTTTCGATCTGGAAGTGACCGGTCGTATTCCCGAAGCACTGAACGGTCGCCTGCTTCGCATCGGTCCTAACCCCGCCGGCACCCCGGATCCCACACGTTACCACTGGTTTTCAGGCTCGGGAATGGCGCACGGCCTGCGCCTGCGGGACGGCAGGGCGGAGTGGTATCGCAGCCGTTATGTCCGGGACGCAGCCGTGGTCGCTACTCTGAAATATCCACCGCTCGGAGGGCCTGGGGCCGGTCTGCGCGATGGCAGCGTAAACACGAACGTCATCAGCGTCGGTGGAAAACTATACGCCGTTGTCGAAGCCGGCAGCCTGCCCGTCGAACTGACCTACGAACTGGAAAGCGTTGCACGTGCGGATTTCAATGGCACGCTTGAAGCCGGCTTTACCGGCCATCCAAAGTTTGATCCCCTGACCGGTGAACATCACGCCCTGACGTATGAACCCGGACAGCCCGTTCGTTATATTTCGCTCGATCAGAACGGGCGTGCCACGACAAAAGCGCGGATCAACCTGCCCCATATTCCACTGATCCACGATATGGCATTTACCGCATCGTTCATCGTCATACCGGATCTGCCCGTCACGTTTCAGCCCGAACGCTCGGAAGCGAAATTTCCCTGGCTTTGGGACGCGCGCCGGGATGCGCAGATCGGACTGTTGCCACGCGACGGAGACGTTACCGCCCTTCAATGGTTCGAAGCCCCACGCTGCTTCGTCTTCCATTTCGTGAATGCCTATGACGATGGCGACCTGACCCTCATTGACCTTGTTCGCCATCCCCGCATGTTCGACCGGGATCACAACGGCCCGAACGAAGGAGCGCCCACCCTCGTCCGCTGGACGCTCGACCGCCGCTCCGGACAGTTGAGCGAAACGCTCCTTGACGATCACGGCACTGAATTTCCACGGATCAATAACCGGTTCGGCGGTCAGTCCTATCGCTTCGGCTATACAGCCCACTGGGGCCGCGACGTGCGCTTTGGCCCGGCCATGAAACACGACATGCTGCGGGGAACCACGGAAATACATCATTACGGCCCCGACCGCATGACACTGGAGCCCATCTTCGTGCGCAAGCCAGATGCCCTTGCCGAAGATGAAGGCTGGATCATGTCTTACGTGTATGATGCAGCCCGAAATCTGAGCGATGTCGTGATTCTGGACGCGCAGGATTTCGCAGGTGAACCCGTCGCTACAATACACCTGCCGGTTCGTGTGCCGTTTGGTTTCCATGGAGAATGGATTGCCGACGACATCCCTGAATCACCTCCGGCCTGAAACCGGTACGCACCATTTTTGGGTGCGTACCAGCTCTCTACAGACTAAAGAACCGGACGCATCAAACCGTCCTGAGACCCCGGAAGTTTTTTATACACGACGTCACGAATTTCTGGGGGCGCCTCCGCAGGGTTTCCAGCATGAAACGGTGGCTGCGGATCATACTGGACAAGAAGCTGCACTTCCTGCGCAGCCTGTGCCCCACGGAGTTCAGCCGCGATCGCCAGACCGAAATCAATGCCAGCCGTCACCCCGCCGCCGCTCATGAAGCGGCCGTCTTTCACGATACGCGCAGGATCCGGAATGGCCCCATACTCCTTGAGCACGTTCAGAAACGCCCAATGACAGGCACTCCGCTGTCCCTTCAGGACGCCTGAAGCCGCAAGGATGATCGAGCCGGTGCAGACAGAGGTCACATATCTCGCAGTCTCGGACAGACGCCGGACGTGCCCCAGCATCTCGGGCTTCATCATGGCCGAAAGATTCAGGGCACCAGGCACGCAAATGACATCGACCTTGTCGATATCGGAAAGTTTTTCCGTCGGCCCGAAAACAATCCCTTTTTCCAGCGTGACGAAACCGCCCTCAGGACTGGCAAAACGAATTTTCGTATTGGGAATGCGCGAAAGGATTTCATTGGGACCCGCAAAATCGAGAAGCGTCCCGTTCGGATAAATCGCGAACAGAAAATCGATAGGCTTTTCGGCTGTACCCGGCACAGCCGCCCGTACGCTTTCCGGCAAAAGGCGCGTTGCCGCCGTGGCGGCAATCGCAGCGCCGCCCATGAGCATCATGCGCCGACGCGCACGCCCGTCCTCACTCAACTCTTCCGAGATCGTCTCGCCAATAATTCCAGACATTTCCGTCTCCTCATCTCTCCGGCCCTACAGGGCTGGTTGCTGGACGGTTCTGAGACGTAATCGCACATCAGAATTTCCAAAAGGACCTATTTCCCTTGTTTTACGCCATCTGAAACATACGGCGTCATATGTCTTAAAATAAGGGAAATACGTCCTTTAGGTCATGTCGCATTTCGCTAGGATCAACGGGAACGATGATCGCGTCCGGAACGCCTGTCACGTTTTTCTAATATGGGGATCTGATATGAGACTTTCGGGAAAAACCGCCCTCATCACGGGCGGTACGAGCGGTATCGGCCTTGCGACCGCAAAGCGGTTTATCGCAGAAGGTACCCGCGTTGCCGTGACCGGCCGTGACGAAACCCGGTTTGCGGATGTGCATGCAGAACTGGGCGGCGAAGCCCTCGTTCTTGCTGCTGACGTCCGGTCTGTCGACGCCATGAAATCCGTTGCGGACGAGGTCCGCAAATCATTTGGCGGCCTCGACATCCTGTTTGTAAATGCCGGCTATGTCATTCCGACACCATTACAGTCGATTGATGAACGTCAATACAACGACATCATGGATGTCAGCGTCAAAGGCGCCGTATTCACAATGCAGGCGGCGCTGCCCGTGCTGCGTGAAGGAGCCTCCGTTATTCTGACGACGTCCTTCATCGACCAGACCGGCAAACATGGCCTGTCTCTGGTCGCCGCCGCCAAAGCGGCAGTCCGATCATTCGCGCGGAGCTGGTCCTATGAACTGCTCAACCACAAAATTCGTGTCAACGCGGTCGCACCCGGCGGTATTGAAACGCCGCTTCTGAACAAAATCGGCCTTTCTGAAGCCGAAGTAGAAAACTTCAAAGCACAGTTCGCTGCGAGCGTCCCTCTGGGGCGAATGGGCCGGGCCGAGGAAATTGCCGCCGCCGTCCTGTATCTCGCAAGCGACGAATCCCGATACGTTATCGGAACAGAACTGGTCGTCGATGGCGGTTGTTCGCAGCTTTGAACCACAGATCCAACAGCTTCCACGCATATTTAACACCGGGACAACCATCATGACATTTACAAAGCCGCTCGCCTCTTTTCTGGGTGCCTCCATAGCCTTCGCCCTGCACTGTACCCCTGCCCTGGCAGCCAGTACGCAATCGCCTGATGCGGCTGCCGTAAAAGCTGTGACCGAACAGTTTGCTACTGACCTCGCCAAAGGAGACCTCAAGGCGATTTCACGTCTCTACACCGATGATGCCAGGCTGCTACCGCCCAATGACGATCCGGTTTCCGGTCGTGCTGCAATCCTCGCCTATTTCGAGAAGACCCTGCGTCCGGATCTCGTCGGGGGCGCCACATTCGATCACTACGAGATTTATGGCGGTGAAAACTCCGCCATCAGCCTCTCTCAGATCAGAATGCTCGATACCAGAGGTCAGGTTATTGAGCGCGGAAAACAAACAATTGTCCTGCTCAAGCAGGATGGAAAATGGAAGATCCATCGGGATATGTGGTCTGACAACGCTCCCACCAGTCCCGAAAAACCATAATATAATCCGGCGCGGAACCTGCTGTGCTCGCGGCGTCATGCCTATTCATAGCGCAGCACAGCAGATCAGACATTTTCTATCGCCAATAATCCGGATGCCCTGCGACCAGACCGAGAATCCTACCAGCATCAGCTTTCCGCCCTGGGCCTCTAACCCCATTTCACCAGTTATAGGTGATTTTTCCGCTACCACCACTCGTGGTCATGCGCCCCCCGTACTGCCCGACATAATCCACCGAAACATTCAGACGATCCGCCAGTCTGGCAGTCAGACCAGTCTGGACCACGGCAGTATTGATCGAAAGCGGCACCCCGGCCACATCCATCCCATAACCCTGAGCCTGCGGGGCCAAACGGAAGCTTTCCCGCGCTGTCATGTCCGTCATGCCAAAGGCCCGACGATAGGCGGCGCTAACATGCGGCGCCACTGTTACGCCGGCAACATCCAGACGCGTTGCCATCTTCATGCCGAAAGCGGAATAACCAATGCTCTGATCCATTCCCTTGATCCGCAGCGCCGCCACACCGCCATGCTCGCGCACGTTTTCAGAATTGTAGTTGACGTAAGCCATCCGCACGAAAGGCTCGAATTCCACCGGTGTACCCGCAGCCTGAATGGCAAAACGATAACCGGTCTCTCCATAAAGCTGCCCGGTGCCGCCCAGCGCGTTACTACTGACATGGGCGGCATATCCTGGAATACGGATGTCACGGCGGACATTCAGAACATTCCAAGTATAATCCGCCCCCAGCTTCAGCGTAACCCGCGCATCCTGCGTCAGCCCCCCCACACGCCACGCGGTCCCGCCATAAGCGCCCAGTGTAACATTGTTGGAATGCCCGCCGGAACTGCGGTCGCCCCCATCGGAGAACATGCTGCGCCCGTAAGCCAGAAGCCCGCCCACACGCCATTCTCCAACCATGGTATCTGCCCCCATGATCCAGCCGACGGAATTGTCATTCAATCCGACAGTCCCTGCGGAAGACGCATTGTGCCCCATGGCCCCGTAAACGCTGCCCCAGGTGCTCAGACCGCGTACGGGTGCGGCGTCGCAGATATTCGTATGCGCGCTCTTTGCGCCGGAAATCTGCTGTCGCAGATCATCATCCACACAATCCAGCCGGTTCAACGCGGCATTGCGAATATAAAAACTGTCATTGACCATCGCAGTCCGGGCACTGGCATGAATCTCACCCGACAGGACATCAAGCGCACGATAACGCTGCTGGTCCTCCAGCCCCGCGACCAAACTGGTCAGGGCGCCTGCCTGATTGACATCAGCAATCCCGTCCAGCCCGTATCCCGCCATCATCTGGTTGCGGGTCGAAGCACCATAACCAAAGCTCAGGGCTGTATTCCGCTGCAAGGTAATCTGCACCGCGTTCGATGCGGAATAGGTCGGCTCGGCAATCTGGATCAGCGAATGGGTCTGGACGAGGCCGCTCTGGTCATAATGGGCAAATGTTCCATTCACACCACCCGATGCCTGAATGAGCGTATAGGACTGACCTGTCCTGAGATCCGCCCCCGGCAGCGCCGTCACCACCAGCGTCGCATCCGGCCGAATCGTCAGTACACCGGAAAGGCTGGCCTGACTGGCGTTTTGGCTGGCCCCGACATTCGCCGCAAAGGTGGAACCGGTTTCCATGGTGACATTGCCATTGACGTGCAACGTACCAAACCGTGTGGAAGCCGTCTGCCCGGGCGCGAACGTCCCGAATACGTCCGCACTCCCAATCACACCCGTTCCCGTCACGGAGGCTCCGCTGGCAACCGTCACGGCGGAACTGCCAAGATTTCCCAAGACCGACAGATTCCCCTGCCCGACATCCGTCGTCCCGGTCAACGCCGAGGCGTCACCACTATAAACCAGCGCCCCCGAACCCAGCTTGGCGAACGCACCCGCGCCAGACACCGCATTGTTCAGCGTGCCATCGCCCGCCTGA
>NZ_JOPF01000029.1:0-6576 GCF_002153595.1 Gluconobacter sp. DsW_056 | reverse complement strand
TTTGGGGGGGGGGGGGGGGATTATTGCTTTCCCATCAGTCTCTTTAGGTCCCAGAACTCAGGATATGACATGGAATCTGCAACACGTTTGAGGTTCGTGATATCCACGTCATCGAAATAGACGATGTTACCAACGGACTTGTTCAATCCTTCATGTCCGAGAAAATTATCAATCCATGACTCTCGAAGTCCACCGTCGCCATGTTCGTGAATATTGCGGATCTTGGTTGAGACGTTGTGCCGGAAAGAATGAAAAACCTTCTCCCGGCCGATGCCCAGCCGTGATTTGAAAGAGGAAAAATTTCTCTGGAAAATCCCGGACCTTTTCATGTCCATACCCGTGAAATTCAGTTCCTTGAACAGGTATCGACGTCGTTGGTTTTTAGCGCGTTTGGCCATTTCCACGAGGCCGGTATCCAGAAGCGGCTGGCATAGAGGAACAATGCGAGCCCCGGCTTCAGTCTTGGGGTCCCATGCTTCCCAAGGAGCGTCTTTATGAGCACGGTGGACCTGCACCGCAATGCACCAGACATCCTGAATCTGGACGATATCCTGTGGACGCAGACGGCAGATTTCTTCCTCACGCATTCCCGTATAGGACGCTATTCCCACAATCAGACCGAAGGTGGCCTGACTGATGGTTTGGAACGGCCATGGATTTTCGATAAGCGTCATCAGGTCATCGTTCGACCAGCGGATACGCTGCGTTTTTGCGGTGGTGTCAAACTTCCAGCCGCCAACAAACGGATTACGGTCAATCAGGCCGAGGGGTTCGTAATGACGCCACAGGGCGGAAAGGCGAGTGAAATGATTTTTGCTGGCCTTTCCGGAGATACGTTCCAGATTTTTCCGATTGGCCTCTGCTGTCAGTGCGGCAACCTGTTCTGACAGCTTTGTCAGGGCTTCTTCGCCCGAGCTTCTTTTGTCCTTGCCCAGTTTGTGAATGATGTCGGTCAGGGCATTGATTTCGGGACCAATCTTCTCAAGCACGCTGGAAACCCGCTGATGGTCTTCCATTCGTGCCAGAAGGTGTTCGGCATTCATGGTTTTATAGCGAGCCTTCAGAGCCTGAATCTCACTGTCGTAGGTCTGGACAATGGACTGGAACAGGTCCTGCTGGACAGGATGCAGGTCAGATGTGGCCAGAGTCTCCTGAAAGGTTTCAACCGCCTTGTTGAGCGAGGATGTTTCTTCCGATGAAGACATGGCCAGACTGATGCACTCGAAAAGCTGAGAGGTCAGTCCATACATGGCACAGGCACGGGTTCTGGCAAGATTTCTGTCGAGGGTTTCCAGAGAGTGCCAGATTTCCCGTTTCCTCAGAGCAGGCCGAAAACGAACGGGAATCCCGCGTCTGAAATGGAAACCGGATTGCAGACGAATCAGCACAACAGGGCTCGTTTTGTAGAAGCCCTTTGTAGAAGAATGGGGGCTCCGGGTTGCTGAAAACCCTAAAAGCCGTTTGTTTCCAATAACTTATATGTGGTGCGAGCTGCGGGACTCGAACCCGCACGTCCTTGCGGACTCGAGATTTTAAGTCTCGTGCGTCTACCATTCCGCCAAGCTCGCACAACCCTCATGCTGCGCGCAGGAGAGCGGTACCGTTTTCTCTCAACCAGCGCTCCGCTGCAAGACGTCCTGTTCGTCCTTCGGGAATAAAACTGTCCACCAGAGTCCAGAAGCCAGGGCCATGATTGAAGTATTTCAGGTGCGACAGTTCGTGGATGACAACATAATTCTGTATTGGAACGGGTGCCATTAGCAGGCGCCAGCTGAGCATAATCCGGCCCTGTTTCGTGCAGCTTCCCCAGCGCGTTCGGACCTCGCGCAGGTCGAGGCGGGTGGGATAAAGATTCATTTTTTCAGAATGGGTCTGAAGGGTCTGGGTCAGGCGTTCTTTTGCCAGAAGCTGAAGGAAATCGCGGACGCGGCGGGTCGTGTGGGAAGCATCTCCGCTCACATGGAGCCCATCTGCATCAAGCCAGCATCCGCGTCTGGCTGTGGGGTCATGAAGAATGGGAACGTGGTGCCCGTCGATCATGACGTGAGAACCGTCTGTCAGTGCGGGCTTTTCCGGCAATGCCGCAAGGGCTCTTGCGATCCATTCCGTCTGTTGGTGAACGAAGGCCAGAGCTCGGTCCCTGGTGACATTCTGGGGCACCGTGACGATGACTTCGCCGCGCACAGGTTCGATCCGCAGAGTGATGCGCCTGGCCCGTGCCGAACGCTTCCAGATCAGTGGAACGGTCGGGGGGAGCATGGATGTCAGCCCTTGAGTTTCAGGACCTGACACAGCGGCGATCGGTCCGGCCATTCGCCAGGCCAGTCTTCCAGATGGTCTTCCAGAGGACCTGCGCGACGCTCGCTGATACAGCGGTCCTGAACGGACGCACCGGAACTGTGGACGCCTTTGCCGTTACCCGTGCGCAGCGGATGCCAGTCGGGAAGATCAAATCCGTCGCGCAGCAGACGGTAGGAGCAACTGGGCGGAAGCCAGTCGATCTCGGCCAGAAGTGCCGGGGTCAGGGTCACGCAGTCCGGGATCTTGCGATGACGGTCCGCGTAGTCGGTGCAGCGGCAGGTATGGGTGTCGAGAAGACGGCAGGCGACGTTGGTATAGATGACCTCTTCCGTATCTTCGTCGCGCAGCTTGTTGAGGCAGCACCGGCCACAGCCGTCGCAGAGAGACTCCCACTGCTCGGAGGACATCTGGTCCAGAGGAACGGTTTGCCAGAAAGGCGTGGAAGGAGACGTCATGGATGGTCCAGCAGGGCACAGGCGATGCAGAAAGCAGTCGCAAGAAGAAAGGAAAGAAAAACAGACGGCAGCAGGAGCGGGAACCAGATCAGGCGCAGACGTGTCGGCAGGTCTGCTCCCAGACCGATGGCGGCGCGGGTTGTGCCGGGAGGAAGGGTCAGCAGAGTGGCGCCTGTCGGAAAGACCGCTGCGGGTGCGATGAGTAGCCCTTCCAGCCATCCCGGAGCGGAATGCAGGCTGGCCAGAGCGAGTGCCAGTCCTGGTCCGGGAAGAAGCAGGATCAGCCCCAGGCGGCGCAGAACCGGCGCTGGCAGAACCCGCATGAGCAGTGCGATCAGCGCACAGGCTCCGAGAAGTCCCGTCAGGATCGAAGGGAGGTTGAGGCGAAGAGCAAGGGCCATCAGGGTGTCCGGGGAACGAAACGTGCTTCGAACTGCTGTTCGAGTGCCTCGCCGTGCAGGGACCAGAACGTGTCGCTGACTGTCAGGAATGTAGGAGGTTTCTCTGGGGGAACAGGAACGGGCATGTCCTCCAGATGAGGAGCGTGCATTCTGAGCTGCTCAAGGGTCCGGTGTGCGCTCTCTGCAGAAACATTGGCGGGAATGGCCCAGAAGAGCGGAGAGCGCAGAACACCCTGCGTACCGGCAACAAACAGCGATGTCGCCGGACCGGATGGGGCCCGTGCGCTCACGCTGGTGACTTCCGTGGCGGGCGCGCTCAGCATGAGGGCACCGCTCTGTTCCATGATGCGCGCGGCATCGGCAGGCGTTTCCCACCACACGATATAAGGTCGCAACAGATCCAGCCTGCGGAGCGCACGTTCCACGCCGGCTGGTGTGGACAGCGTGGAATAGATGTCCTGTGGCGCAACGCCGTCAGCCAGCAGGGCGATTTCCAGTGTGGTCCGGGCGCCGAAATGCAATCCCCGTCGTCCCGGATGGCGGGCCACGTCCCAGAAGTCCTGCCAGGTCGGTGCAGTTGTCAGGCGTGAGCGGTCCCAGGTCAGTGCAATGTCGCTGACACCTCCGGGAATGCCGCAGGTCGGTGTGCTGTCGACCGGATGAACCCATTTGCCCTCACAGGCCTGCACCAGTTGCGTACCGGTTACGAGAACGGCCATCCATGCGGGCTTGGCCGCCTGCGTTGCGGTCTGAAGCGTGGTTGTCCGGCCGTCCCATTCTACCAGAGGCAGAGTGGTGTCTGTGGAGGTCAGGGCGTGTGCTGCGATTGTTCCCTGGGGAACACCAAAGCCGGGTTCAGGGTGATGGACGGGTTTGCGAACGTGGCGAGTGCGTCTGTGTGCATGGGCAGAAGCCGGCGCGGGTACGAAAACGGATGTGATGTCGTGTCCGACAGACGTTAAAAATGTTCCGATGCCGTTGCTCTGGTGCGGCGACGCGGCCTGTGCTGCCGGGCGCAGCAAAGACAGAATCACTAGCGCGCACAGGGGTGTCCGAAGCGGGAGGCTCCTGTGGGAGGCCCGACCAGATGTCCGGGAGACATGTCGCGAAGGGAAGGCGGGCCGGGTCAGAACGAAAGGATCCTTAGAAAAATTCAGGTGTCCGAAAGGGGTTGCCCGGTTGTTTCCGGACGGGGCGGGCGCAGTTTAATACATCCCGGCGCCCAGCGGAAAGGCCGTCGCATGGGCAGCGGGCCATGCAAGCTGTACAGCCGTGCCGGGGGCAGGGATTTTCTGGGCCTGAAGCGGGGGGCGGCGCAACTCGATTTCCGTCCCTTCCGCACAACGGACGCGCATGCGGATATGGTCGCCGAGATGGGTGCTGTCGGTCAGCACGCCCCGCACGGGGATGTCTCCGTCGTCGTCCATGCCGAGGCTCTGGAGGCCGAAAAACGGTGATATCCGGTCCGGGCGAACGCAGACAAGACATTCCTGACCCTCAATCAGATCTTCGGAAACCATGGCGTCCACAATCCCGCCGCAGGCTAGATGTACGCGGGCCACGTCATCACCGATGTCCAGAACCTGCCCCGTCAAAGTATTTGTCTCGCCGAAAAGGGTTGCGACTTCAACGCAGGCGGGACGGTCATAGAGGTGGGCTGCGTCAGCGCACTGCAAAAGCACATTATCCTGAAAAACCGCAATGGCACCGCCGGAGCGCAGGGCATCTTCACGACGTGAGACGGCATGGATGACGCTGAGGTTCAGGGCACGGGAGAGGGTGCCCAGCAGGATCGGGATGCGGCGTGCGGCATGCGGATCGAGCGCGTGGAGCGGGTCGTCAAGAAGCAGGACGTCAGGTGAAGTGATCAGGGCGCGCGCCAGTCTGACGCGCAGGGACTGTTCAGCATTCAGTTCAGCCGGTCGCAGGTCGGCATGACCATCCAGCCCCATGAGCGAGATCATCCGTCCGGCAGCAGCCAGGGCTTCCGTTTTGACTTTCCGGTTCGCGCGCAGGCTGAAGGCGATGTTGTCGCGCAGGTTCAGATGCGGAAAAAGCGGGTCCCGCGGGCTGACAATCCGCATGCGCCGTTCTGCGGGCGGGCGGGACGTCACATCCTCACCATTGACCGTGATGGTGCCGCCCAGAGGAGGCAGGAAGCCTGCCAGTACATCCAGAAGGCGCGACAGGGCCGCGGGCTGGTCGCCGAAAAGGGTCAGGGTCGCGCCGGGCTGGAGCGACAGATCGACGGGCTGTGCGTCAATGGCGGCGCGCAGCCCGACAATGTCCAGCACGGGCTCCACGACGGCCTTCGGGCGGGAGGGGCGGACGCTCCCCTGCTTGGGAGCCATGCGGGGAGCGCCTGACAGGCCTGACATGCAACCTCTGGGAGAATGAACCGTTATGAGCGAAACAAAATCAGGCCAGAACAGATCTGACCTGATACTGAAGAAGGGGTTTGAACATGAGCCGTAAAAGCGTCAAGGATAACATTGAAGTTGCAACCGAGACCACGCAGGCTCAGATCGACGGTCTGCGGACCCAGTTGCAGGAACTCCTGAACAACCGCATCAATCCTGCCCTGCTCGACGCAGCAGATCGCACGGATCATGCCGTTGCAAATGCCCGCAAAATCACGGATCATGAAATTGAAAATGTTTCGACGCGTGTACGGGCGCGTCCGATCGCAGCCGTCCTGATTTCGGCCGTTGTCGGTTTCCTTGCCGGCCGTTTCTCCAAGTAACAGCCCGGTTCTTTCCAGGCAGGAGACGGACGGCATCTCGTCCGGCTCCGTCCTGAAGAAGAGGCAAACGATTTCCCATGAAGCCCATTGAACTCGGACAGGACGTCCTCTCCGCCCAGGGACAGATCCTTTCCCGCTCTGCCATGCGAATCGGCCGCAGAGTCGCCTATGGTGTTGTCGCGGCAGTCTTCCTGATGTTCGCGGCGATCTCGTTTCACGGGCTCCTGTGGGCATTTTTCATTGATGTGGTCGGACTGGGTTACGTCGCGTCCGCACTCTGCGTCATGGGTGTGGACCTTCTGTTCGTTCTGATCTTCGGCCTTCTCGCGGCCCGTTCCATTCCGGATCCTGTTGCGATCGAGGCGCGTATCCGTCGGGATCGCAAGCTGGCACAGCTCAAACAGTCCGTGGCTATGGCAGCGCTGACAGGCGTTGTATTCGGCCCTGCCGGACGTTTCACATTCCGGCGCGTGCTTGATCTCGTGCGCAATATTCTGGGTCTCAGGAAATAAGACATTTTGTGGCTGATATTGGTCAAAGCCATATAGTCAGCCCCAGCGTAATGGCGTAAGCACGTCGCCAGCACACAACCTCCTCATTATTTGAGGAGGAGTCGTTGTGTCTGAGTGAGGAGCGTTGTGGGCGAGTTGTCTTACAGTCTGGCGTTTGGCAGTCT